>NZ_SJPW01000002.1:1145767-1421708 GCF_007860125.1 Rubripirellula tenax | reverse complement strand
TTTTTGTTTTGCAACATCAGTGTGACGCGGGACGCCCTTGTTCTGAAACACCAATCCGAGGTTACGCAATGCCGCGAAACCGACGCACCTCAATCAACCGTCAAACTGCGCCCTGAAGAGACCACACCCCGCTGCTTCCGATAAGCTGTTCGCATCGCGAATCACTGGCGATGCAATCTCCCAGGACAACGAGGCGATCCGAACGGCATCGAGCGTGGCGACCGCGAGCACGCCGATGATGGCCGACCGCCAAAGGATAACGCGCCAACGAGGGTTCGCTTGGCGAAGAGCAAAATGAAGCGTCCAAGCGATCATCAACACGATCGTCATTTTCAACAGCGCCGTGACGATCCAAGGTGCATCGACAAAGGACTCAACCCAACGAGAGAACAAAGTGGTGGCACTCATGATTTCTTCTTCCGTTTTTGGGAGGTAGACGTATCTTTGGCAAGCCGTTTCAATTCGGCGATGTCGTCATCGGAGAGTTTTTCGGACTTCACGAGATTGAACAGCAGCGTGCGGGTCGACCCTTCGCAAAACTGGTCCGCGAGATCGGCGATCATGGTGCGGAACGCACGTTGTCGCCGCGTCTTGGCGCTATAAACAAACGCCTTGCCAACTTGCCGCCGAGTGACGTGGTCTTTCTCGACGAGAATCGCCAGCACCGAGCGGAGTGCTGCGTTCTTAATCTCACACGGAAACACGGCCTGGATTTCGGCGGGTTTCATCGCACCGTGCTCCCACAAGAGCTGCATGACTTCGAATTCGCCCGCTGTGAACTGCGGCATAGAATCGGCTCGAAGCGATGAAGCTTCAATCAACGATGTGCAGAGCTTTCCACACATTGGAGCCGTTGTCGAGATCCAATGTGCAGAAGAATCTTCATATTGTTACGAACGCTCTTCATCGAGTTCCCGTGGATCAACGGGATTCGTTGCGAAACGAAATGGTTTCCTTCGGTACGCTTTTCTCCCAGTCTGCGTTTGGGATCGCTGGAGGAAGTTCTGTGGTCAGTACCGCCACCAGACTCGGAAGCTGCTTCGTTTTCTCCACATTCAACACGATCCCGACGTTGCGATGGTAAAACGCTCGTCCATCGGCTAGCTGGATGTATCTCATCATCAGTCCAAAGTTCTTCGGCTTTACGATGAGCTTCGTGCTGGATGGGCCAACGTGATAGCCCCACCTGGCGATTTCCTTTTCGGCAACTGCGTGATAGGGCTTCAACTCACCATCCATTTGCAACTCAATCGGCTGCCCACGTTGGATAACCAACAGGGGATCAACTGGCGTTCCGGTCTTGGGAATCGATTGATGCAACAGCGGCTTCGAGGCGACTCGGTATTTGGACGTCTGGGCATCGGCAGCGTCGAACCAAAATGGTTGATGAAGCCGTTCCGCCAATGGGCCCGATGGCTCATCACGAATCGTTTTTAAGTCAGGCTGTGTGCCATCGTTGATCTCGAGAATGTTTTTGTTGGCGGGATCCATTACATAGATAAAGAGCTGGGTGTAAGACCGGAAAGATCCGATGAGTCTACCGTCGTCCAAAAGTGAGAAGGTGACTTTGAGGACACCGTTGGCTGGATTCGGAAACGCGGCCTCGGACGTCAGTTGACCGGAAACCCAATCATAGACTCGGACCCGTACCGCTCGCGTTCTCAGGGCATTCTGGGCGACGGCGCTACTCGATGAGGAAGAATCTACGACAGCAAACTTTGATCCTTCGTCGCTAAAAATAACTCGCATTCCGCTACCGATGTTTGTTCGAATTGCGCCATCGGCTGTTAGTGGTCCTGTCCATCGAAGTTCCTGGGTATCGAAAACCTGTAAAGACATGTCTTGGCGAGAGCCCTGATCGTCATCGGGTTCAAGTTCGATATTTTTCAACGCAAAGATGGCATAGCGTCGGTCGGGAGTCATGGTCAACAAGCGAGCCCCCGTAAGCGTCAGGATGGCCTGCGGAACGCACTCGGGCAACTTCCACAGCACGGTAGTATTCGATTTTGACTCGGTCAAAACTAAGTTTCGGCGGATAAACGTAGCACTGTCCGCTGGGTGATGGACCCAGCCGCATGCGTGCAACTTGATTCCGGGCGCCCAAACGTCGATCTTTCGGCCGTGCTTGATGGTGACGAACATCGATCCATCGTGGCTGATGTCTTCGATGTCACAATCGAATGGCAGTTGGACTTGATGCAGCCGCATTGGCTTTTCGAGCGACCAAATTTCTGCGGTATTCGACTGATGTGATGGAAGCGGTCCCTGATAGCTTGCCGAAGGATTTTCATACTTGCGAGACATCGCGACGAACTGGCGAGTGTTTGAAATGACTTTCTGTGGCGGAATGGCATCCACGAGGAAATCTGCGGTGACGCGAGGATGCGGCTGTAACGGTTTGACATCACGCGTGGTTAATGGCGGCGGTGGCGAATGGAACGTTATTTTTGCGGGTGTGACTCGATTGGGAACCCGTTCGGACACGGACTTGCGGATTGCGGCCAATGCTTGGGCCGATTGCGGATTGCGAGGGTTCACGCAGATCAGTTCTTTCGAGCGCGTGAGCGACACAATCATGTGGTCGGGGGTCAAAATTCGACACTCGGATTCGATCGGCGGCGACTTCCAGTAGGGTGCCCCCGTTTCGCCATCGATGAAAAATCCTGGTCCTAGAAACCAACCTGATCCGTCGGGGTGCGGTTGCAAACTTGATTCGGATGTATGCGACATCCGGCCATAACTGTGATCGCTGTGTTGTCGATCCAGTCGCCGTGAGGCATTCGCTATGTCAAATGAAACAAGAAATGGTCTTGATTGCCGTTCGTAGGTAACGGTCAGTTCCGATCCATCGCTGCTGAAGCAAACACCATAGATGCGATAGCCATCTTCGCTTCCGTACGACTTTGGTTGGACGAGCGAGAACTGTCTGATCGGCGAACCGTCCGCGACTCGGTACACATGCACTTCAGCGCCCAATGCCACCGCGTAGTAAGTGCCTTGCCCGCTAACTGCCATGATTCGTTGATTTCCCGTCCGCGAACTCTGGGTCCGCCGGATAGTCCGGGAATGCATCTGCTCGCCCGACGGAAGGTTGTACACGTACACTTCGATCTGATCAGACTCTTCGGCCATGGCAATGAAATGTTCGTCGGTTGCAAATCCGCTCCATTCCAATCTTGGCAATTTATCCGCTTGTCCAAATGATCGAATCAGTTTCCCATCGTCGGTATCCAACAGATCAATGCGGTTCCCTTCTTTGTTGTTTTGGACCGCCAGCATGCTTCCGTCGGGACTCAGCGACACCGCATTGCCGGTTGACGGCAACGAATGGACAGGCGAAGCGTCACCATTGATCAGGTTGATCAGTTGCCACTGCTTCGATGAATTCGTGTTGACGACAAACGTTGACAAGGTTGCCGGAAACACCAAGTCACTGCCCGCCTCCATGGGGACTTTGAGTGTCGAAAGTGGTCGGCCAATTTGACGCGAACCTTCGGCTAGGTAAGGTTGAAGGTCTTTGCCGACGACAGCGGGTTGCGGGGCCTCAGCAGTCTTCGTTTCAGTCACGACCAAACGCTCGGACGCGAGCTTTGAAGACTCCTGGGTCAAAGACTGCGTTTGATCGGGGCTGCACCACCCCAGAGAACAAGTGTTGTCGGGAGCCAAGTGCTTTTGAAAAACGATCCAACTCACGGTCAGCATTAGTCCACAAATCAATTCAAAGCAACGCGGCAGTACTTGTCTGATGTGCATGACGCTGTTCCTGTTTCAGCACGAAGCGTGGGGAAGTGCGGAAGGTAATATTGATTCCCGATTGAGGAACGAAAGGAAGGCGTCCATCGCATTGGATTGCCGCCATTCGGTCACCGTAAGGAATGCTGATTCCGTGTCCGCCGCTAAATTGTAAACGGATTGCATCAGCCTCGTGGGATCAGAGACGGGTCCAGGATGATCAGTGTTCGGGCTAGAGTGGCGGACCATCGATAACCAACGATGTGTCGTCCGCAACAGTGAATGTCTACCAACCGGGAATCACTCTCTGAGCTACGGTGGCAAATGCCATGGCGGCAAGGACCAGCGAGATGCCGACCAGTGGTTGCGGGACTCGAAATCTGGCTTCGAGCCAGCGAACGGCGTCGATCATGAACGTCAACAGCGCGCCGCCAATCGCTGCGCAGATCACGTAGGGAACGACAGCTTCGGGGCGGCCGCAAAAGTAGATCACGTAGGGCAGGATCAGAATGGCTGCGGTCAATGCCGCGATTAGCATTCGCCGGTAAAGCGGCGAGCGACCGGCGGCGACAACGGCTGCGAAGCCCGCGACGATGGGCCAGGCATAGACGCCGGCTTGTCGATCAAGCAACGTCACTTCCGAAGCCACGACTTGCATCATCGCCGCAACGACTACACCCCAGAACACACGATCAATCCGCGGAGGCCGTAGCCGCCCCAGAGCCAATGCGAATGCGGCACTCGCAATCGTCGTCACCACTCCGGCCAGCATCATGTCATGCCCACGGGCACTCAAGAACGCGGCCAGAATGGTCGCCACCAGCGTCACGACAAAGATGGACGATAGCCGAAACTGCAGCGTGTCTTTGGCCGGAACCGCGTGGTCAACCGATTCTCCGTCGTCGCTCATCCCGATTCTCTCCGATGATCACCAATGCGATAGTCCTTGTCACGCAATCATGTTACCGCGAAAACTGCTAGCCGAACCATCATGGGCGATCGTCTCTTTCAAAAGCTGCTAAGGCTTGGTCCATCAACTGTGTTCGATCCTGGCTCAGAGCGATACGCAATTCATCCGAAACATATCTTGCGCCCCTATCAGTCTGTTGGCCGCAGGCATCAGCTTTCGATACGCAATGAATCGTTTCCGGCGTAGCACGAAGATCGCGTCCGGACGGCTGTTCGCTCCGTGCACCCCTCCGGCTTGTCGTGCTCGTCGCCGCTCTTGCGTCCAGGCTTCTTCGAATTGGCTCATGTTTCTTTCGAAGCGGAGTCGCTTGAAACTTTCCCTGTCGCTAGACGCTGCTAATGCAGCAGCTTGTATTTGGCATCTGCTTGATGACATTCAGCAGTGCTTAGCCGTCGGGGCACTTGGGATCGATTACCGGCATCTCCATGATCCCGGAAACTCTGGCCCAGCAGATTTGAATTTACCAAGACCGTTTCCCGAACGGCAAGCAACTGCGTCTTGAGTTCGCTTTGTTTACCCTAAAAAACGCTTCGCTGCGTCAGCGAACTTTTTCCCTTTTAGTCGGCCTGGTTCTTCGATCCAACGGTACGTAATAACGGAAACAAGTGTGAGGGAAATCAAATAAACAAGGAGGCATGCATCACCAGCCCAGACGTTGATCTGATGCAAGCTTTGCAAATGGCCAACGTCAATTTTCCCCTTAGAGAATTGTGACACCGCAAAACTTACCAGCATCAGTACCATCACATGGTTGAGATAAATGGAATAGCTTCTTTTGCCCATGTAAAGCAACCACTTTGCTTCCAGGGCGCGACTTATCCAGGACCCTGAATCTTTCACCAAGGCATAAATGGACATTGCAAAGCAAAAAGGCATTGACAAAAGGTAGGCTGACTTTGGGTCGCAAGATGCCATCATCACCACGCTGAAAATAAAACAGCAGCACAAGACAATAGTCGATGTAAGAGCGGACCACCCATCATTGTGTTTGTCGAAAACACTGAAGGTGAGGACTCCCAAGCCAAAGCTAAAGATACACCTCGCAAGTGAAGCCGTGACGGGCAGAAGCAGGCCGTACTCTTGATGGTAGACCCTCATGGCAACAAATCCGACGCACGCTAAACTCGCCAGTATCAGCATTCGGATCATCGCGGTCCGAGCAAGAATGCATGCAAATAGAAACACAAGGTATGCATAAAATTCCGTGCTTATCGACCAGCTGGGGATATTCAAAATCGGCTGTTCGGCCAGCCCGATTGCATGCGACATCGTCAAATTTAGCGTTAGAAGATATAGCCAGTCACCACCAAAAGGGTCTTCCTTGCCCAGGAATTTCCAAGCGATGAACTGAATGACGCCAACCCCGAGGAGGGTTGCGAAATGCAAAGGATAGAGGCGGAAAATTCGCTTGATTACGAACGAAACTGATGAACCTAACGATCGGTCCATGCGACCATAGGCGTTGAAAATGACGAATCCTGAGAGAACGAAAAAGAAATCCACGAGAACCCATGCGTTTTGAAAGGGGCGTAGATACGTTACATGAGACACCCACGTCGCGTGAAAAAAGGCGACGGTAGCAGCACAAATAAATCGGACGGATTCGAGGCTTCCAAAGAACCGTCGACTGGAGTCGGATGAACTGGAAACTGTGTTTGTGTGCTGATTTTTCATGTTGATGTTCTCATTGTCCCGTCATCCGTCAAGTCACAGTAGCTGGCGAGTAGATCGTTTTGCGATGGTATCGTTCCGTGGTCAGTTTCAACAACGTCGCCCCTGTTATGTCGCGTGTTGGTTAAGGCACGCTGGCCGACAGAGGTTGTACGTTGCGTCTATTGGCAAAGCTGCAGCGCCAATTTGCTCGAATCGAGAGACAGTACTTGCACCTGGCACTGGATCGTCCCAATTTCCCGTACCGGACGTTTTGAAAGGTAGGTTGAGGGGCCAGGGCAATCGCACGTCGAAACTTGCAAATTCGCGTTCAATGTTGCGGAATTTTTACTAACGCTACGGACTGCCAGTTGCCTTTCTCGCTCGACGAGTAAAAACGGATGCCTCGCGGATCGTTCGCAGTTTGAATCACGCCGCCGCCAAATACTTGGGCGTGACTTGAAATTTCGCCATCTTTCGCAATGTCCGCTTTTGCGGCAAGTGGTCGATTCAACGGATCGCAGTCTTTGCCAGAGTTCGAACCGTTTTTTGAAGAAATCGACGCGTGATTGCCCTGGAGTCTGCCTGGCTTCGACAATGGTTAAAAGTCATATCGCTGACTCCTACGATTTGCTGCACTTTGCCACTGGCAAAC
Source organism: Rubripirellula tenax (assembly GCF_007860125.1). Lineage (NCBI taxonomy): Bacteria > Pseudomonadati > Planctomycetota > Planctomycetia > Pirellulales > Pirellulaceae > Rubripirellula > Rubripirellula tenax. The sequence continues at coordinate 1,414,701 of NZ_SJPW01000002.1, read as the reverse complement.
TTCGCATCGATATTTCGAAAAGTTTTGAAAACTTTCTTGGATATGAATCGTTTTCGCTACTTCATTGAAAGATTCGCCAATCTTGACTGGTGAACTTTCATAACCCATGGATCAATTTGGAGAGCATTCGATTGCGACTCGGAGGTCCGATCAAAATATTGCTACCGCAACGTGCGTTTCGTTCAGAATGCTCTCAATATCCGCCCAGCTAAACGCGGTCGATGTACTTGTTGACCAAGTTTTCGAGCATCTCTTGGCGGCCGCTGACGTTGGGGGCGGCTTCGCCTTTTTCCAGCATGTACGTTTCCAGTTCGGAAAGTCCGACGGATCCGGCTTCGATCTTTGCGCCGATGCCTTCGTCGAACGACGCGTATCGTTTGGCGACGAAACCTTCCAATGCTTTGTCGGCGCGAATGGCGGCGGCAATCTTCAAGCCTTTCGCATAGGCGTCCATGCTGCCGATGTGGGCATAGAACAGATCGATCGGCTCGAACGATTCGCGGCGAACCTTGGCGTCGAAGTTCACACCGCCGCTGCCCAAGCCGCCGTGCTTGAGGATGTAGTACATCGTTTGCGTGGTCAGGTAGTAGTCGGTTCCGAATTGGTCGGTGTCCCAACCCAGCAACATGTCGCCCGTGTTGGCGTCGATGCTGCCCAAGGCGTTTTGCATGCCCGCGTAATCGATCTCGTGCATCATCGTGTGACCGGCCAATGTCGCGTGATTGGTTTCGAGATTCAACTTGAAGTGATCCTCCAATCCATACGTGCGAAGGAAGTTCATGCACGCGGCCGCGTCGCTGTCGTATTGGTGCTTGGTCGGTTCTTTGGGTTTGGGCTCGATCAAGAATTGACCTTTGAAACCGATCTTCTTGGCATAGTCGACCGCCATGTGGAAGAAGCGACCGAGGTGGTCGAGTTCACGTTTCATGTCGGTGTTGTAGAGATTTTGGTAGCCTTCGCGTCCGCCCCAGAACACATAGTTCTGGCCGCCGAGTCGGTGGGTGACTTCCATGGCTTTCTTGACTTGAGCGCCCGCGTACGCGAATACGTCGGCGTTGCAAGTCGTTGCAGCGCCGTGCATGAAGCGGGGGTTCGAGAACATGTTGGCGGTGCCCCACAGCAACTTCACACCGCTGCGTTTTTGTTCTTCTTCCAACACATCGGCGACGGCATCGAGGTTCTTGTTCGATTCGGCCAACGACGCGCCTTCGGGTGCAACGTCACGATCGTGAAAGGCGTAGAACGGCGCTTGCAATTTTTCGAACAACTCGAAGGCCACGCGGGCTCGTGTTTGCGCGTTCTTGACCGACTCGCTGCCGTCGTCCCAAGGACGATCCGCCGTGCCGGGACCGAACGGATCGGCGCCGGTGCCGCGAAACGTGTGCCAGTAAACGATCGAGAACCGCAGGTGGTCCTTCATCGTTTTGCCTTCGATCACTTCGTCGGGGTTGTACCAACGAAAGGCGAGGGGATTATCGCTTTTGGGGCCTTCGTATTGGATTTTAGGAATGTCGGCAAAGGCGCTCATCGGCGGTGTTCCGTGTTGGGGCGGGATGGAGTGCGGGAATCAAAAGCTGGAGACAAAGTATCGGCTCGTCACGCACCGTCGGCAACCGGGTGTAGGGTGATTCCACGCCCTTCCGTCGTCTTCAATCTGGGCTCTTCGACGACGTGAATTTCAGCAGTAACCAGTCGCCAAGTCGCGGAAAGGCGTGGCCGATCGCAATCAGGGGACGTAGATAGCCGGGCATCACCACGTCGGGCGTGCGTCGCTGGATGCAGCGGACGACGGCGGCAGCGACGCGTTCGGGCGACAGACCCTTCAGTCGGGCGCCGCCGCCCGGTTTGGCCGCTTGGTCGGGCAAGTTTTCGTTGAGTTGCTGTGTGTAGCGATTGCCCGCATCGGCGCGGCGGATCGGTCCGGGACTGACCAGCGCAACGTGGATGCCTCGAGGTTTCAGTTCCAACCGCATCTGGCTAGTCATACCGGCCAGAGCGTGTTTGACGATTGCGTAACCGCCGATGTAACGAGCACCCACTTTGGACGCCAGCGAACCAATGTTGACAATCACGCCGCCCGTTGTTTCCAACATTGGAATTGCGTATTGGCTGCACAATAGCGAAGAAACCACATTCTGTTGCCAAAGCGTGTGAAGGCGGTCCTGGGCCAGGTTCTCCAGCAGGCCCCGGTCGCTGGTGCCGACCGTGTTGACCAACACATCCAAACGTCCGAATTTGGTCTTCACAAACCGAAACAGCTCGCCAACTTCGCTGGATTCCGTAACGTCGGCGGTTTTTCCTAGTGGGACATTGTCGACGGAATCGCCGCCAAGGCTGGACGCGATCGCTTGGCATGCTTTTTCAATGCGATCGGCATCGCGTCCGACGATCACGACACGGTATCCTTTAGCAGCCAAGACTTGGGCGATGCACAAGCCCAGTCCCGCGGATCCTCCCGTCACGACTGCAACAGGCGTTTGAACTGTTTTCAAATGCATTCGGGTTGCGTTGTGTTGGAGGTGGACAGAGAGAGCAGCCTGACAGAGAGAGCAGGGCAGGGGAGGGTACACAAGTGTAGCCAACCGTCCGAAACAACTCCAACGGTGTATCGCTGCGGCACTTCGGGCAATCATTCCTTACGCGAGAATACCATGTCGAGACCGTCAATCCATGAAGCGTGTACCAAGATCGTTGCGACGGTCGGTCCGGCATGTAGCGGCGTCGATCGATTGTCGGCAATGATCGAGGCGGGCGTCGATGTTTTCCGCATCAACACCGCGCACGGTAGTCGCCAGGAACATGCCCAAGTCCTTGCCGACATTCGCGAAGCATCGCAGCGAGTGGGCTTTCATGCCGCCGTGCTGCTGGATCTGGCGGGTCCGAAAATTCGATTGGGCACGCTGGTGACGGACCCGATGAGGTGTTCGATCGGCCAACGGGTCAGCCTGATTCGAGGCGACGTCAGCACGGTCGCCAACGAGCTTACTAGTTCTTACGAACGTTTGGTCGACGAATTGGAGCCCGGCGATCAAGTGATGTTGGCGGACGCCGCCGTGGGATTAAGAGTCGAATCGGTCACGAGCGACCGCGCGGAGTGCGTGGTTGTCGCCGAAGGCACCATCCGCAGTCGCCAAGGCATCAACTTGCCCGGCGTCAAGTTGTCGGTATCGGCGCTGCTTCCCGACGACATCGACAATGCGATTTGGGCTGCACAAAACGGAATCGACTTGGTGAGTTTGTCGTTTGTTCGCAGCGCCGAAGATGTGCTCGGTCTGAAACGATTGCTCGCCGAGCATCAATCGCAAGCTATCGTCATTGCCAAGATCGAAAAGCCCGAGGCGATGGAAAACTTGGAAGAAATCGTTGACGCGACCGACGGTGTGATGGTCGCGCGGGGCGACTTGGGCGTCGAAATCGATGTCGCGGAAACGCCCGTTGCTCAGAAACGAATCATCCGCGTCTGTAAGCAAAGGGCGACACCGGTCATCGTGGCGACACAGATGTTGGAATCGATGCACCACAGTGCGCGGCCGACGCGCGCCGAAGTCAGCGATGTTGCCAACGCCATTCTGGATGGCGCCGACGCTTGCATGCTTAGCGGCGAAACCGCGATCGGTGAGTACCCGATCGAATCGGTTCGGATGATGAACCGCATCATGCGGGCGACCGAGCGGGACATGTTGCGGTCACGAAACCGAGCGGCAGGCAGGCAGCGACAGATCGACACCCACCGCGTGCATCCGATCACCACCGCCGTCACGGTCGCAGCGACGGAGATCGCCGAATCGATCCAAGCGAAGTTGATTGTCATCGCGACACGTAGCGGCAACACGGCTTGGGTCGAAAGTCAAAGTCGCAGTCTGATTCCCACATTGGGCGCGTCGGACTCGATCGAAACGCTGCGACGAATGAATTTGTTGTGGGGGATCAAGCCGGTTTACGTGAATCGGCTTGATGAGACTTCGACCTTGATCGATGTGGTCTGCCAATGGGGACGCGACCACGGCGGGCTAAAACGCGGCGACCACATCGTTTTGGTCACCGGCACAGGCGTGATCAAGAAAGCTCACAATTTGGTTGTGGTGCACACGGTTCCGTGAGCAGGGTTTTCCCTTAGCCGGACTCGCCAGAGTTCCGGTTTTCGTCAGACGGTCGAACAATGAACGGACTGGGAGTCCATTCTACGAGGGCTCCGCCGAGATCAGCAGTGAAACGCCGCCTGAGAGTCTCGGTTCGCTTTCGTTGGCTGATTCCAATGTGATGATCAGACGATTGTTGGGTCGCAGTACCGGTAATACGTCGATGTCGATTCCGGGACGCTCGACGTTGGTCGCGATGATCTGATCGTTCACGGTGACGGTCGTCAGTCGGCCTTCCCAAGACTCGATTCGCAGCAAGACTTTTGTATCCGCATCGATCCCCGACGGCGAGTTGAAGCTTCGCTCGTAAAGGGTTGCTTGTCCCAGCGGTGCCGACGAAGGCGAAAGTGATTCGTACGGGTGTTCCGGGACGTCGACTCGCAATTCGATTCCATCGGGGCCGAGTTTACGCCAGGGCCTTCGCAATCGAATGACGTGCATGGCAACGCTCTTTGGAGGACAAAACAAAAACCCCGGACGATTTCTCGCCCGGGGTTCGTTTTTAACTGTTTTCGCTTTGAAGAGCGAGGCTTACATTTCCGACATCAGACGATCGATGGCCGCTTGGTAATTCGAAAACTCTTGGCTGATCGATCCGCTCTGTGCTGGAGTGAATGTGAAGTCGTCCTTGGCACCAAAGAACTGAACGCCACGACCATCGGCGCTGATGACGAAGTCGGCTGCAGACAGTCGAGCGATCCTCGTCGTCGACTCATCTGAGCCGTTTCCATCAACGATGATCAACAGGGCAGAGTCGCCGGAGTCCGACAGAACGAATTCGACAGCTGAAATGTCGTCGTATCCTTCGCCCAGTACCAAATACTCTTGAACACCCGTCGATCCGTTGAGTGCCACCGAACCGCCCTCGCGGCCTTGGTTGCTATCCGCGGCGTCTGTTTGATTCGTTCGCAAGTAGCTCGATGCCAGGATGTCCAAGTTCTCGAGTGGTGATCCCTTCGTGCCGTAAAGCGCCATGTTGGCGACGGAGATCGTCGACGATCCCGATGAGCCAACGCTCACGGTCGCCGAAGTCGCGCCGATCGGATTGAGTGTCTCGGGAAGATCGTAAACCACGGTGTACGAGCCTGGGGCGACCTGATCAAACGTGTACGAGCCATGAGCACCCGTGTGAACGGTCGCTACGGTCGCACCCGTCGAGTCGGTCAAGCGAACTGCGATACCGCTGAACCCGGTTTCGCCTGCTCCCATCATGCCGTCACGTTGAGGCGTTGCGCCCTTATCGATGACATCGTTAAGGTTCATGACATTGTCGATGAACACGGCACCGGTGATTCTTGAGAGTTGAGCAGTCTGAACGGTGACGGTCACTGTGCCCGTTGCCGTTGCGCCTTCGGTATCGCGAATGGTGTAAGAGATCGTCGTGTTGGTCACACCGGCGGTCGGGGTGAAGGCCAACGTTCCGTTCGCGTTGATGGTGACGGTGCCGCCTGGTGAGCTCGCGGCGGTGACCGTCAAAGCCTGCGGTTCGCCCGCAGGTCCGGCGCTGTCGTTGGCCAGGACGGTGATGTTCGTCGTTCGGCCAGTGAACACGGTGGCCGTGTCGGGGTTGGCCGTCGGCGGAACATTCACAGCCGGGTCGTCGTTGTCAACGATGGTCGCGGTCGAGGAAACGACCGATCCAAGTGTTGCACCGCCGGTCGGGCTGCTCAGGGTGACAGTGAATGTTTCGTTCGACTCGTCGTTGGTGTCTTCGATGATCACAACGGTGATCGTCTTCGATGTTTCACCCGCAGCGAAGTTCAAGGTGCCGCTGTTGGCGGTGTAGTCGGATCCTGCTGTCGCGGTGCCATTGGCCGTTGCGAAGGCAACCGAAACTGCGCCGTCGCTGCCGCCGGTGCGGTTGACGGTGAAGGTTGCCGAAGCGGCTGCTTCACCGACCGAAACCGTCGCGGGCGAGATTGAAAGCGTGCCGGGAATTGGTGCGACGTCGTTGTCCGTGATCGTGACGGTCGATGACGTTGCGGTGCCCAGAGTCGCGCCGCCGGTGGGGCTGCTAATCGTGACCGTGAAAGTCTCGTTTGATTCAACAGCCGTGTCGTTGATGATCGGCACGGTGATCGTCTTGGAAGTTTCGCCAGCAGCAAAGCTCAGAGTACCGCTCGTCGCGGTGTAGTCCGAACCGGCGGTGGCTGTTCCGTTGGCCGTTGCGAAGGCGACCGTGACGGCACCGTCGCTGCCGTTGGCACGGCTGACCGTGAAGGTCGCGTTACCCGCACCTTCACCAACCGTAGCCGTTACCGGAGCGATCGACAGCACGCCGGGCGTGGCTGCGGTGTCATTGTCCGTGATGGTAGCGGTGGAAACCGTTGCGGTTCCCAACGTTGCCCCGCCGGTCGGGCCACTGATTGTGACGGTGAATGTTTCGTTCGATTCGACCGCGGTGTCGTCGATGATCGGCACGGTGATCGTCTTCGACGTTTCTCCCGCAGCAAAGCTCAGCGTTCCGCTGGTCGCGGTGTAGTCCGAACTGGCAGTCGCCGTTCCGTTAGCGGTCGCGAAGGCAACCGACACGGCGCCATCGCTGCCACTTGCACGTGTGACCGTGAAGGTTGCATTGCCCGCACCTTCGGCGACGGTGACCGTAGCTGGGGAGATCGACAGCACACCCGGAGCAACCGAGTCGTTGTCTGTGATCGTCGCGGTTGAGACGGTGCTGGTACCCAGCGTTGCACCGCCGGTCGGTGCGCTCAACGTGACGGTGAATGTTTCGGCCGATTCGACGTCGGTGTCATCGGTGATGTTGACGGTGATCGTCTTGGACACTTCGCCATCGGCAAAGTTCAGCGTGCCGCTGGATGCGGTGTAATCCGACCCAGCCGTTGCGGTTCCGTTGGCGGTTGCGAACATGACCGTGACGGCTCCATCGCTGCCACTGGCGCGATTGACCGTGAAGGTCGCAGTGCCGGCGCCTTCGCTAACCGAAACGGTAGCCGGCGAGATCGATAGAACACCGGGCGTTTGGGCGGTGTCGTTGTCGGTGATCGTGATGGTCGACACAACGGCTGTTCCGAGCGTTGCTCCGCCACCGGGGTTACTCAAGGTCAGCGTGAATGTTTCGTTCGATTCGGCTGCGGTATCGTTGTTGATCGGGACGTTGATCACCTTGGACGTTTCGCCGGCCAGGAAGTTCAATGTTCCGGTCGTGGCGGTGTAATCCATGCCTGCCAAAGCCGTACCATCGGCGGTCGCAAAATCGATGGAAACGGCACCGTCGCTGCCACTTGCTCGGGTGACAGTCAGCGTCGCCATGCCGCCCGCTTCGCCTACCGAAACGGTTGCTGGCGAAATCGAGAACACGCCTGGTTGATTCGTGACGGTGCCCGCGTTGACGATCAACTGGGCCGTTCCGTTGCTGTTGGAATCGACGTCTTCGATCAAAACCAAGTCTTGCGGAACAAAGTCATCGCGGCCGAACAGCAACGTGGCTTCGCGATCTTCGCCCGGCGTCAATTGCAAGCGCAATCCGGATACGGGTTGGTTCACAAACACGCGAACGCTGAACGCGTCGAACGGCTCGATGAAGTTGCCGTCGTCAGTGACGTCGGGAATACCACCACCCTGCAGCGGCACTTGGCTGGCCAAACCGCCGATGTCGGTGAAACCGATCGCACCATCGAATTGGCCACGATTCAACGACGAGTAATACTCTTCGTTCGTGTTGAATGTTCGGCTGAATGCGTTGATGTTGAACTGAACCGCAGCGCTGTTCGGTGTCGTGCCGTCGGCCAAGAACGGAGCAAACTCTTGCGTCTGCGTCGCGATCGTGTCCGCGGCGTTGGTTTCATTGACGTCAACGGCAATGTTAGGCAGGTTTATGTTGGCGAACTTGTCACCGACCCAGTGAACTTGGAAGCCCAAATCGCTGTTGTCGAACGAAAGCGGATCGACGGTGAATTCGGTGGCGGTGTAACCGAACGCCAAAAGTGCGTTGGTGATTTCGCCACGCGAGTTATTGCCGAAATCATTGATCGGCGAAACATAAGTGGTTACCGCACCGCTCGCAGCACCAGCCGGCAATTCTGGAATCGTGAAAGTGACGCTGTCCGAGCCGACGGTCAAAATGTCTTCATCGATGATGAGTCGCTGAGTCTCGTTGAGCACTGGCGAGATCGCGCCGGTTACTCGGTTGCCAGCAGCATCAAACGTTTCGATGTCGGTGAACAGTTGGAACACGCCCAATCGGCTATTGAATGTTCGCAGGTCGTCGTAGCTGACTTCCAGGTCAAAGAACTGACCCACGTCAACATTGATGGCTCCGCTAGCATCGGTGGCGATCAATTCGTCATTGGTCGTTCGAGCGTTGAGCATGATCTCAACCAACTCGCCAACTTCTTCGCCACGTCCCAGAGCGTTGATCACCATCAAGGCGTCGGTGGCGCTGACCTGGTTGTCCGCGTTGACGTCGTAGAACATCCGCGGCCCATCGGCGTCTACGCTGTTGCCGGCGACTTCGGCTTCGCCAGATCGTTGGCGGCCTAGCTCGTTGATGATGGCCAGTGCGTCACGCGACGTGATCTGCTGGTCGTCGTTGACGTCGTAACCGTTCCAGTAATTGTGCTGGGAGGCAAGAATATCGCCTGCAAGCAACTCCCGTTTTTCCAGAAGTTCGTTGCCAAGGCGCCGTTGGGTGACATCACCCCGACGCGGCTTGTCGGAGCGTCGTTGCCGCTTCTCGTTCGAAAGCAATCCGGAGCGGCTGAGCAGGTGACGCAGATTTCTCATCTGTTTTCTCGGGAAGATGCAATGGAATCGTGGGGAATTCAGTACCGACGCGGTGTCGGACCTAGGGGCTGGACCAACTATCCGGCCCAGGGTAATTCAGCGAGGGACAAAGTGTGTCCGAAAAAAGCGAATAGCGGACCTATCTTACCTGGCCTTCCCCATTTATCAATAAACAGTTTGGAATCTTCATTGACCTCGGTCCTTGGCTTGTTCCTTAGAGCGCTGAGTCGCCCAAAGGTTCCTGAAAATCGAGGTCGATCGTCGTAAACAATCCACCGTATTCCTGCGGCAAAGTGCTCTTGGTCCCGGTTTCGCCGGTTTTTGAAGCCGTCTGGCGGTCGTGTTTCGAGAAAATTTCTAAAAATCTTTCGCGACCGCCAAGCTGCAACTCGTTCTGGCCATCTGCCCCGAAGGTAGTATCGGCTACCCAGTGGTACTCCCTTTCATCAACGGCCTCTGAACCGTCAAAGTTGAACATTCGCCGGACATTGGCAATCATTTCTGATTGGGCGATTGGCAAAGATGCGGCGGATGAACCGGTTTGGGAAAGGTATTTGGACGCTGTTTGGGGCACCTGTTTGGGCGAATCCGCAGAGATCGGCAGGGGTTCGGGCCACGCACGCATCAATTCGTCCGCAGAACCTGTACGGATGTGCTCGCCGTTACCGGAGTTCTGTCGTCGGGCCAATTCGTTGATCACCACCAATGCGTCGAGCGCTGAAACCGAACCGTCGTTGTTGACGTCGACATCAAAACCGACGGTGTCGGTGGCGTCCAAGATTCGGGAACCGTTGCGAGTTACGTCGTTGATGATGACCAGGGCGTCACGTGCGGTGACTTCCTCGTCCTGGTTCGCATCGGCGGGGTTCGCCGCGTTGTAGCGAGGGCTGTCTACACGCGTCGCCCCGGCGACCACAAAAGAGCTGGTGCCACCCGAGACGGTAACCTCGATCGGCGTGGAACCGAAGGAATGAATCGGCAGTTCGGCAGCTAGCGAAACCGAATAGGTTCCATCGGGCAGATTCGCCAATCGCAAGGCCCCAGAAACATCGGTCGTTACCAGCGCGCCACCCGTTGATGGATTGACGCCGTATTCCAGTGCTGAAATCGCGACGGATGTGTTGGCGTGACCGAACACGCGAATGCTGGCGATCGACCCGCGTGGATCGGTGACTTCAACAACGACGGATTGTCCCTCGCCGATCGCGGCCGAAGTTTGTCGACCGATCAAGTTGCCGTCGCTATCGAAGGCTTCGACGCGTCCGTAACTGGTTTCGTCGAGTCCGACAAACGATACCGAAACATCGCCCACGGTTTCGTCAAACGCAGCGGTCATGGCAACGCGAGACGACCAGCGGTGGATCCACTGGGATCGTTGCAAATCGAACGATTGAAACACGCGTTGATCGGTACCATCGATCACAAACGCGCCCGCTTCTTCGTCGCTTACCAGGCCATCGGCGGCAATCGAAACTGAACCGGTTGCCGCGTCATCAATGACGCCGTCAGCCAGATCATCCGCGCTGGTCCGTCCGCCGAACAAGGGGGATCCGTCCGGCCGAGTGACGTCGAACCGGGTCATCGCAAGCGTTGATTCGTCGATCGATTTGATTCCGTCGCCGTTCTCGTCAAAAAATACGACACCAGCGATGCTGGCGGGGGCGACCGCAGCGACCGCGCGGGTGCTTGAAACAAGCGGGCTGGTCACGCCCGTTGCGGTGTCGATCACTCGCCAATCGATCGTCGAAAACGGTTCGTCGATCATCACGGAAACGTCGAACGAGGCGACTTGCGAGTCTGGCGTGGCCGCGACGGTCCAAGCACCATCGTCCAATCGATATTGCAATTCGCTGATCCGGCCCAGCGTGATGTCGCTTTGGACACCCGACGAGTTTCGATTGCGCAGCGGCACCGCGGACGCGGTTCCGGTGAATTGATACAGCGATGTTTCCACATCGAAGTGACCGACGGCGTTGATCGCGTGCGGCACATCGGCGAGATCAAAAATGCCGTCGCCATCAGAGTCCTGCCAACCCACCATCGCCAAGGTGACCGCGGGGCTGACGTGGGCCTCGTACGCCGACTGCAGCGGGACGCCGCCCCGCATGATGCTGATTTCTTGAACAAATCCCTCACTTGGATTATCGGCCGCATTCAGGTTTTGGGTGTCGTAGTATCCGCGACGGTCAGTGTAGGAACCGCCGCCTTGGTATTCGTCGCGGGCCCAAAAAATGTGGCCCATTTCGTGCGTGATGGTGGATGCCGGACGAGTCGACGGAGTGACAACGAAAAGACCGCCGGCGAACGCAAAGGCGCCCGAAAAGCTGCCGCCGGACGCGAAAAGACCATCGGGGTCGTCGGACGAGTCCGCGACAAAAATCGTGAACGCCCAATCGGTACCCAACTTGAGTCGTTGGTCGTGATTGAACCTCTGGACGGCTTCTTCGATTGATCGGGCGTCGCCATAACCGAGTTCGGTTACAAAGTGGCCGATGTATTCGTCGAGCGCACCGGTGCTGCGATCGATGGGTTCGTAAGGCGTTTCAAACGGGGTTCGTGCATACGTATCATCGACCACAAATTCCAGATCGTGGACCGTGTCGAGCGAATCCAGCGTGTCGCTCCACCAATTGACCCCCGTGGTGACTTTCGCAAGCATTTCGTCGATCTCGGTCGCCGTCCAGTTCTGGGACTCGGCATCGATCTCGCCGTTGCTTTCCAAGAAGACGGGTGTCACGCCAACGCTGCCGAGTAAGAATTCCCCGGTGTCCTGGGGCGTGACGCCGATCGAATCCGCCGCCATCAACTGCCGAGTCTCCAACCGCTGGACGTTCATCAGCCGCCTAAGCTGACGTCGTCTCCGTTCACTTTGTCGGGCCGATAGAAACCGTCTCGGCATGGGGAGGCTTCTCTTGGGAAAAGGATTGATGAGAGATGAACGACAATGGGGTTATCGGTGCATTTGAATGTTGCAATGTGTTAGACGCCAAACAATCGAAACTGTTGCCGCCAACTGCGCAAATTTCCTGAAACCCGAATTCATCATCATCGCGCCGGTGAAAACCGACAGCGCACAAACGTTCATCAATCGGCCGGATTTCGATCGGCGATCGCGAGCGATGACCCGATCGGGTACCGCTCGCGATCACGTGGATCGAAATTCGACTTAGAACGATGCAAACAGTTGGTCCAACGCACCGGTTGCGTCGTCGCTGCGAGCGGCGGCGCTGTCTTCGGCAATCGAGTCGACGATCGCATCAAGTTCGACCATCACGGGGCTGTCGAAGACGCTCGTCTTGGTCGCCGGAGCTTCCACGGTGGCGGTGGAAACACTTGATTGCAGTTGTAGCTGCAAGATCACCTCGTCACCCACTCGCGTCGCACCTGAAGCCAGCACGCCGCTGGCCACTTGGACAAACCCGCTGGCTTCACCTTCACCAATCCATTCGCCCGATCCACCGGTCGTATTGGGCAGGCGTGCCAATTGGTTGATCACTTGCAACGCGTCCATCGCCGAAACGGTTCCATCACCGTTGACGTCGGGGAACGCAGGCAAGTTGATGGGCAACGGCAGCGAATCAAGGCGAATGTTCTGCCCACCGCTGCGATCGATCGCGTTGATGATTTGCAATGCATCCAGTGGCGTCACAACACCGCTGGCGTTGACGTCAAAGCGTCCGGTCGGATTTTGGAACGGATTGTTCGAAACCAAGATTCGGTAATCTTCGACTTCACCGTTGGGTGCATCGCCAGTCGAACCCAGGTTGTCATCGCCGCTCAAACGGAATCGAGCGTAGATTTCACCAACCACGGCACTCGCCGGCACGTCGATCAACAAGTTGTTGACGCCAACACCGATCACCGAGCGTCCGGTTCCGGCGGTACCGAATCGCTGGACCTCGGACAACTCGAACACGCCGTTGGCATTCCAGTCGAACCAAGCATCCAAGTAGATGTTGGTCAGCGTCGGATCCGAATTGCGAACCTCGACGGCCACGTTCGTGGTGAATCCGCCGCGAACGGTGCCGATTGTGACGCCGTCGTCATCATCAGCATTGGGAACTTGAGCATCCGAATCTGCCGAGACCGTTTGGCCTAGCGTTAGCGATCCACCGAGGCGATGGCGAGGACCTCCATCCACCGACAACGAAGAGTACGGCGATGGTGCGTCACCGTAATCGAACCCGCCGCCGACGAAGATCGTCAACTGGGTGCGACCGTTGGTTTGATTGCTTTGCAGCAGGTTTCCGACTTCATCGCGAATCGTAACCGTATCGACGGCCCCGACTCCGCTGGCGCCGGCAGTGCCTTCGACGAAGATTCGCGAGTCGACGATCGACGTGGTCACGCCCGACAGTCCCGCATTGTTGATCGCTTCGGCGATCAATACGGACACTTGATTGGCCGACAAGTCGATCGGAATCACGATCGGTAACGACGCGGTCTGACCGGGTAAGCCCAGTTGCGTTAGCGTCGATTCGGTCAGGTCGACCGAATAGTTCGCATCGCCACCAAGGAACACTCGTCCGAATCCGGCATTCGACGGACTCAAGCCAAGTCCCGCACCGCCGACCACTCGCACGATTTCGTCGGCGATTTGATCAAGCGTTGCGAAGGCTGGTAGCGCGACGCGAATCGCGCCGACGGTATCGAGGGTTCCGTTAGTATCGAATTCGAAAGTGACCGCCGTGTTCGCACCGCGGCGGACGACGAACGTTTGGCCGTCTTGGACCGTGTCGGCCACAGCAGCACCGTCGACCGGAATCTGCAAACCGAACCCGATCTCGGTTCCGATGGCTCCCGTGACGGGTAACACGATCGGTGTCTGCGTGACGGTGGCCAGCGGATTGCTGCCCAAGAACTGGACGACTGTACCCGAAACGTTTGCCGTCAGATTCAGGCTTGATGCGTTGACGGCATTGGCGATCGCCGTCGCAACCAACGAATCGTTTCCAGCTAGCGGAATCGGAACGGCGACATTCAAAGAATCGGTAAGTCCATCATTATCAAGTTCGAAGATAATGGTGTTGACACCATCAAAGACTTCGATCTCAACGCCTTCACCCGTGTTGCCATCAATGATTCCGGCGGGAACTCGCAAGGTGATGCCGGTTTCGTACTCGAAGCTTGTCGTCGCACCATCGAGGTCGCGGATGTTAAGTACGCCACCGTCGGTGTACGAGACACCGTTGGAAGCAGAGACGATCGCGTCCGTGGCATCGATCATGCGAATGACGTACGTCGAATTCTCATTCCAAACACCGGCGATCGGCGTCAAGCGAATCACGTTGGTGGTCGGGTTGTAACCGAATCGATAATCGATGCCTTCGATCAGCGCGACATTGTTTTCAAGCAACAACACCGACTGGTTCGAAACGCTGCGGTCGTCGATCCCGGTACCCGGTGTCACGTCGGCGGGCGCGATGCCGTCGATCAATTGGATCTCGAAGTATCGCGGCGCGTCGCCAAAGACGCTGGTCGCTCCCGAACCCAATCCCAGGTTGGCAGCTTGAGGCGTCAATAAGACGACTCGCGGGCCAACCAGGTCACCACGATCGGATGCACCGCGGTCCTTGAAGACTCGTTCACCCAAACCGCTCGGCGTTTCCACGTTTGGATCGTCAATGCGAAGTTGACCGTTGACGTCCAATCGCGGCGCCAAAATTGGCGATGGCGGAAGACCTAGCGGATTCTTAACGGTTGTCAGACTGGATCGGTCTTCGAGCGAGTCGATCGAGCTGTCGATGATGGGCGAACCGGCTGCGGGTGCAAAGACTAGGTCGGCGGCACCAACGAAGACCACTTCGGCATCCGTCAATTCTTGAGCAAATTGCCCCACCGAAACGCCGTCGGGAACATTGGCGGTGTTTCGATAGAACGTGTTTCCGCCCAAAATCGGCAATGTGTTGGCCGGATCGAGAATCACTCCGTTTTCAGTGTTCGCGATAACGTTGTTCAACAACACGGGCGCGGCATTTCCAACCAATTCGATACCCGTACCGCCGGCGGTGAACCGCTCGATTGGCACCGAACTGATCGCACCCACCGCGTCGATATCCGCACCCAACGCCGTGCCGGTCAGCCCGCCTTGACGCAAGTCGGTCAGGCGAACGAATGCGAATCGATCTTGGGTACCGAATCCGAACGCATCGATGTCGACCGAATTGGTCAGTCCACCAAGCGTTCCGACGTTATCGAATTGAATGCCGTCGCGGCTGATATCGACTCGAACCGATTCGATCGCACCCGTTTCGTAGACGATCAAGTCCGCCCGCGAATCACCGCTTCCGGTTAGCAGGTTGTCGTTGAATTGAAGTGTCAACGTTCCGCCGAGTCCGAGCGATACGGTCGTCGTGCCGTCGGTTGGTTCCGGACCGCGACCGTTGCCGTCGGGTGCGCCGAGGGCTTGGTCGGGATCTTGGTGAACAGTCGTCGGTGAAGTTCCGCCAGCGTTAGGCGAGTAATTGACAACGGCGTCCGCGAACGAGATGACGCCTTGTGGGAACAAGGTTCCGCTAAACGTTTGCGGAGGCGAATTCACACCCGCAATGATCTGGCCGCCGATGATCGTGTTGTTGACGATGCGATCGAAGGCAATGGGATCACTTGAGGTGTCGTTCGCACCCAACGCGATTCCGTCGATCTGCAATCCGCCCAAGTCGTTGAAGGCCAGGATATTGCTTTGGATGATGACGCCGGGCGTGATGCTTTCGCTGTTCAGTTCGACCAAGTTGCGTGGGTAACGCACGATCGATGGCGTGTCTTCACCGGCAACGTTTGCCGTCAATCCGTGCGAGATCGCGATGCCGTATCCCGCGTTGTAAAGGAAACGGCTGTTCTCGATCAGGATGATGCCTTGACCATCGCGGTCGCGGTTATCGTCGCCCGTCAATTTGCTCAGTCCGACCGATGCCAGTGCGCCATCGCCATTGTTGACGACCACGTCGGCAAACAAGTTGATGACGGGACTCGAATCACTGTCGACGCCGGCGGCGCTCAATGCCGGAACCTTCAAGATTGACTGCACGTCGGCTCGGTTGATTGCTGCGATGATATTCGCGGCGACTTCCGATGCCGTTTGTGGACGAATCGTTCCGGTTCCCGGTATTGGCAGACCCGTTACCGCATCAAAGTCTTGACTTCCTTCTTCGATCGCCTGCAACGTGAACGGAATCTCAACACGGCCAGGAGTCACTCCGCTGGACGCTTCCGTCAAGTTGAATTCGAAAGTAACCGTCGATCGTCCGTCGAAAATCGAGAACGACGAACCATCGCGAAGCAAGTTCGCGGGAAGGGCTTCGATCGTACGTGAATCACTTAGACGTTGGTTGGTATCGAACGTGCGGAAGTTCTTCAACTGGTTCGACGGATCGACGGGGGCGATCTCGCGAGCCGAGTTGACGTATTCGCTGGCGCTACGGATTTCGACCTGATACGAGCCCGTGGTCAAGTTGCTGGTCGGATCGGCCGGCGTTGCAAACTGTGGGCGGGCATCGGTAATGAAGGCCGTGTCGACCACATTGGATCCCGTCGCGATCTCGCCTCGTTCGGCAAAGCCGATGACGAAGTCGTCCAGGTAGACACCTTCGGCCGCGTTGTCACGCGATCCATCGAGGATGCTGCCCGTTCCACCACCCGCGAATCGATCACTTGCACTGACAAACGGTCCCGATTCGTTGAGCGTGAGCGCGGGCAATTGAACCACAGCGCCGCTGGTTGGAATGGCTCCGAGGTTCCCTTCGAAGAATCGATCGGCAAGGGCTAGCTGAACGGCCCCGGCGACTTCCGCTGCACTCATGAAGCGGCTGACACGGATTGGCAATCCCGTCAACGTTTGTTGGCCGCTGACGGCAAACAAGTTGGCAGGTGACGTCGTGATCGAAGCCAAACCGTTGGTTTCGATCAAGTTGCCGTTGGTCAGAACGCTCAGGTTCGGTGTCACGCCAACCGAAACGGTGTAGCTATCGATTTGGCCGTTCTGCGTCGTGCCGGGAACGCGTGGGTCGTAAGACTCGTTGCCGCGTCCGCTGATGCCAATGTAGATCGTTCCGTCGCTGGTCGCGGTGTAATCGATGGTGTCGTTGATGACGTTGGCAATCGCTTCGGCATCGAGTGAATTGCCCAATGCGTCGAAAAATCGAATCGCAGCGTTCAAATTCGGATCAAAGTCCAAGTCGACGTCGACGCTGATGGTGGTGCCGGCCGTCACATTGACGCTGACCAAGTCAACATCGTCGATGTTGATCGGAACACCCGTGGCGTCAAAGTTGCCGAGTCGGCCAGTGCCTTGGATCGTTGCTATGCCACCGGAATACGGCAACGGCGTTGCTTCGAATAACAAGTCGTTGCGACGGTTTCCGCCTGCCGGTGTATCGGCGGCATCGCTGAAGTTGACGCCGCTGGTCACGGTGCCGGTCGGTGGTGTGACGCGAATCGCTTCGGCAAGTGCACCAGCGACTTGATCGGACGACAACGAAGCGATTGGGTTTGCCAGTGGCACCGAAATCGCACCGACGGGAAGCGTTCGCGTGCCATCATTGAACACATACGCTTGACCATCGATCGTGACCGAAGCAATCGCGTTGGGGTCCGTGTACAGCGACGAAATCGTCAGCCCCGATGGGACCGAAACCGCTGGTGTTAGATCGATGCTGAATTCTTGGCCATTGATGACCAAGGATTGGCCTTCGATCAACGACTTGCCGCTGGTGGTCCGGATCGACTGTGTTGACGAGTTCGTGTTTCCGCTGGTCGAAAACTCGATCCGCAGACTGAGTCCTTCTTGTCCGGCAAATTCGCCAAGTGGCACACGTGCTTGTCGCCAAGTGCCGGCCTGGTTGAACAGTTGTTGAACATCGACATCGATGTCATCGTCGTAAGCACCTGACAATGGTGCATCGTCGAAATCATCATCGGCGAATCCGGTTCCCCGGGCGAAGCTGTTCGACGCGACAACGTGTTCGACGCCATCCGCCGCAACAACGAAGACTCGCAATCGATCACTGAAGTCCGGTGTATCGGCGAAGTAGTTGAAGTACAGCATCGGTTCGTCGGCCGAAGCAATGCCTTCCAAGCTGAACGGGTTACTTTGAACCGCACCCTTCGCACCACCGGGGACGTTGAACGATCGGTCAAAGTCGGTTCCGTCTTGCCGCGGGTTGACGATGACACCCGTTGCATTGCGAATGACGGGTTGCTCAGCCGCCGAAGGGTAGTTGCCGTTGAATGCACCCGTTTCAAAGTTGAAAGCCAAGCTGGATCCACCGGGCGTCGCAGCGCGTGTTCCGCTGTCGAGCGCGTTGATGCCGTGTCCAGCGTCGTTGCCTCGCGTTCCGGTCACGTGCCACAAGTTGTAGTCGACGATGCTGAAGTCAAGCCCCAAAGCTCCGCCGACACCTGTGCTGATGCTGGTGCGTCCACCAGCGAAGACGGGTTGCAATTCGCCGCGAGTGTTGAAGGCATAGATCGAGCCGTTGGCCGTGATCCCGAACAACAAGTCCCGTAACTGTTGGCCATCGGCGCCCAGTGCGGTCACCGGTCCGGCACGCAGTCCGGTGAAGTTCAGTCCGGCCAAGTCGGTCGATGTGGTCACATAGGTACCAACTTGTCGGTTTCCGAACGTGTTGAGTTCACCTGATGAGACTCGGAACAATCCACCGTTGTCGCTGACGGCATAAAGGTTGCCGTTGACGATTTCGATGCCCGTGACAAAACCACCACCGCCGGGTGCATTGCCGGTCGGTGCGATACCACCAGCCACCAAGTTGCCCGTCGCCGATTCGACAACGCCACCTTGGAACAGGATCGAATGACCGTCCGGCACGGCCGAGACATTGGGAAGCGTGTTGTTATCGCTAGCAGTTTCGACTGCCAACGAAATCCGTTGGGCAATGGTTGCTGCATCGTCGGTTGGCAACAGTAGTACAGCGATGTTGCCACTGGTCACGCCCGGCGCGCCGGTAAGCGACAAGGCCGATGGGTCGCTAATCGAAACGGTCGTTGCCGAGGGCAGCGAAAGCTGCGTTCCCTTGGAAGATACGGAAATTCCCGCACCACGAATGGCTCGCGTCATCGTGGCGATCAATTGATCGGAGCTCACGTTTTCGGTAACGACCACTGGCACTGCATTGGGCGATGTGACGCCGCCACTTCCAAGCACCGCGACACCAGGTCCACCGGTCGTCAACTGCAACGCGTTGCTGCCGGTAAAGAAGACTTCACCCGCACGCGAGATGGCGCCGGCGTCGGCGATGTTGGCGTTGATCGCGTTGCTCAAAGCAGTGGCGATTTGATCGATCGGAAGCGCCGCACCCTGCGGCGTCACCAACGAGATCGCAACGTTGCCTGAGCTTGCCGCACCAAGTCGTGTGAATTCAAACGTCCTTATTTGTCCATTGGCACCTTGAACCTGAACGGTGTTGCCGGCATTGAGTGTGCCCGCGGGCGACACGTTGCTGAGCGCCAGTCGTTGTCCGGCATCGAATTCAAAGACAACGCCGTCGATCGTGAAGGTATCACCATCACGGACGGGTTGGGTCGTATTGGCCGTCAATGTGAACGACTGGTTCAATTCAAAGGTGACGCGTTCGGCACCGTTGGAAACCGTGAAGCTGTCGCCATCGAACAAGCTGGGTACCGAAATGCCGGCCGTGTTCAGTTCGTTGGCACCGGTGATTCCCAGGCGGTTGCCAAAGGTTCCCACAGGCGCGGTGTTGATCTGGCCATTCTCGCGAGGTGTCGTACCGGCACCGGCGTCCTGTTCGTTCAAATCGAAGGGCGGGCCGGTTGCCAAGCCTGTTTCTTCATCGAATCGATAAAGCACGTTGGTGAAGTAGCTGAGGCCTTGGCGATTGGTTGGGCGATTGGCAACGAAGTAACCGACTTCGGAGCCTTGGAATTCGCGGATCGTGATCCCTTCGACTTCCAAGCCGTCGTCGCTTGCCGTTTCCAAGATCAAGTCGCCGACCAGGTCGTTGAACGTCGAGATTCCGGCACCGACACTGAGCGGCGCACTCAGCGTCGCGTTGCCCGTGTCGATGCGATGATAGAACCAAGCATCGTCGCCGATCGCCGGATTACCGTTGTCGCTGTAGCCGAACAGTTCGCCGTTGCTGCGGAACGCAATATCGCGAATTTCGTCACCGAAGGTTCCGACACTGCCGTACGTCACACCGGTGAACGGATTCACTAAGATCAAGCTGTTCGCCGTATTGACGTACAAAAGCGTGTCATCAAACGTGTTGGTGACAATCGAATTGTTGTCGAACAGCACGGGCACCGTTGGCGACGATGCGGTCGCGCCGCCGGCGACGCCGACCACGATCGGATCGCCCGCCGCATCCAGTTCCAGTCCGCCCGTGGTCCGGTTGATCGATAGCAGTGACCCGACCTCGATGATGGTTCCGTTGGACCGAGTGATCGGTTCCTGGTTGATCAGCGTTGTGCCGCCGGCGCTGAGCAAGAATGCCTGACCGGTCGAATCGAATCCAAAGTTACCCGTGTCGTCGACAACGCCAAGCGGTGTCGTGCGATAGATGCGGTCCTCGGCGATGCGACGGACCGAATCGATCGGTTCCAATCGCAACAGCGGGTTCGCACTGGCTTGGTTGAAGAATTGATCGATCGGCAACGGGACGGTGCCTTGGTTGGCGACGGCCACAAAGTAAGTGCCTTCGGCCAACTCGGCCGCACCGATGTACGGGTCTTGGGTGCCCGCACTGCCGCGCGACAGATCGTTGGTGTTGTTGCTGCTGGCGACACCGGGCAGGTCGTCGGCGATGTTGCTGTCGCCACCGACGTAGACCAATTCGCCAGCCGCGTTGAAAACGTACAACGCCATGTCCGCGCGAGCGAATCCGTCGGCGTAGTCCAGGTCAAACACCGTCGATAGATACAGCGGTGGGTCGTTGGGGCCGCGCGTCAAGTTTTCGTAATTGACATCGAAGCTGTACCAGTCGACATCCGTCGCGGACGAAATCGTGCCGGCGAATGACTTCGCCAAGCGATCGCTTTGCAGTGGTCCGGCCTCACCCACGGCGCCAGCGCCGTAGTATCCCAATTGCTGGGCATTGGCCAGTGAATCGTTGTCACCGGGGATTTCGTATTCCTCGCCCAATAGGGGCGAGTGCAACGGTTGCCCGATGATTTGCAAACCGTTCTGCGCGAATCGAACATCCGCCAAACGAATTTGTGTACCAGCGTGCTCGTCGACTTCTTGCAATCGAATTTGCAGTTGATACGCGCCTTCGGAAAGACCCGATTTCAGCTTCGTCGTATCGTTGAGCGTCGTGAAGTCCAACGCATTGGTCGTGTTGCTGCTGCGTACGCGAACGTGATAAAGGTTTCGTGTTCCCGCTTCGCCGGGCAGCACGATCCGCATCCCAGCATCCTTGGCATTGGTGCTGTAGGAATCTTGCAGTTGCGAATCCAGCAAGACGCTTGCGGTACTGGCGGTCACCGAAGCGCCGGTGATCGTTGAAGTGGTCACGATAACGCCAGGCACTTGTCGACCGGCGAACAGGCCGCTATCGAAACGCAGTTGGACGACGAAGCTATCGCCCGGCCGTGTGATTACCGAAGGATTGTTCGGGTTGACCACGCGTGGTGCGCGACGAAGGAGCGTCGCAGAGATCGTTCCCAACTGGGTCGGGTAGGCGTTCTGCAACGCGCCAGCGATGGATCCGGCGGGGTCTTGCAGGAATTGC
Organism: Rubripirellula tenax; assembly: GCF_007860125.1. NCBI lineage: Bacteria > Pseudomonadati > Planctomycetota > Planctomycetia > Pirellulales > Pirellulaceae > Rubripirellula > Rubripirellula tenax. Next base: position 1,393,115 of record NZ_SJPW01000002.1, on the reverse strand, counting down.
GCCGTTGAAACCAAAACCGGCGTTGTGACGCCAACGATCGACAGCGCCAAGCTTCCGCCCGTCGCGTCGACGATCGATTCGGAAATCGTGATTTGCTGGGCCTGTAAACGCTCGGTCACGACGGACAGCGGTTGAGCCGCATCGGGGTTGACGCCCGATGCGGTGAACAATGCAGCAGGGTTGGTTTCGGCAAGAATCGAATCGTTGGACGAAGCCAGCACGCGACCGTTCGCATCGATCAATTCAACGACCGAATCGAGTTGCGAACCGGTTCGATCGATGTCCAACCAAACTTCGGTTCCGCTCTGGCCGACGAACGAGAATACGTCCAAGTCACTCTTCTTGCTGATCGCGCCTTCGACGACAAAGCCGAGTCGGCGGTTCTCGTCACCCGATTGCTCGTTGGGCGCAAGTTCGCCGAGGAACTGCGATTGGCTGGGAATCGAATTGGAATCGATGAACGCGGTTCGTACCGGTTCCGATTCAGCGATCGCCGAAACGTTTCGGTCCGAAGCGGCTTCGCGAATCACGATGCCGTTCCACAAACCGGAATCGAACTGCTGGGCGGGTGCAACAAGCGATGGATCTTGTGCCAGCAATTCTAGGAACGCCGTGACCGTTGACGTCGTCTCGGTTGCGACAGCCGCCCACGAGAACGCGGTCGTCACGTCAGCCGGTCCAAAGCGAGTGCCGAAGTCCGGATCGGCTCCTTGGGGCAGACTGTTCAGGTCGATCGTGCCGGGAATACTAAATGCTTGCGTCCCAGCCTGGATTGCGGTTTGCAATTCGTTGAATTGGTCAGCCGCCCAACCTTCGTAGGTGGCGTTGATCAGGTTCGTGCCGTCGGGGATGTAGTAACCGCCGTGCGAGAAACCGATGCGGCGCGGGCCGTCGATCGTGAAGGCTCGGAAGTCGGACGCACCGGGTGTACCGGATGTGACCAGGATGTCGTCCGAAACGCCTTCGACGTCTTCGTCCAAGTAGCTGATCACACGGATGTCGCCAAGTGCCGCGGCCCCACCATCGAGATCCAACTTGGAAAACAGTCGCGTTACGCCGTCTAAGAACGACGATGTTGCGACCCAGTTCACGGTGCCGTTGGGACCCGGGAACGTTCCACGGCTTTCAACCACATCGTCGGCGATCAACGTCGGTGCTTGAGTCACCGTGGTGTTCGCCAAGTTAACGACGCTGCCGGGCAAATCGATATAGGTGTTGTACTGGAACACGTAGTTCTGGTTGACCAAAACAGCGCCGGCCGCCAAGTCTTCGACCGTCACACCGCTGCCGCCAAAGTTGACTGCGTTGCCGGCACCAATCGAGGCTTCGAAGTATCCCGGCGTGTTGACATCAACGTCGTTGTCGATGACCGTTCCGCGGTCGACTTCCGGACCCGTGGGCAACCGGATGAAGCCGTCGTTTTGCTGACCGGCCAAATCGTCGATCACGTTGCCGTCATTGTTGGTGTCCAACTGGGGCAACCCGGCCAACGTGAACCCAGCACCGGCCGTATCGTCGGCTAGGGTCGTCAAAATGACGGGGAAGTCCGGATGGCCGATGATCTGCAACGATCCGCCAATCCGATCGGCGATGTCACGGAATTCGTCCGATGCGGTCGCCAGCGAACCGCCCACAACGATGCCGGCCGTTTCGCCTTCATCGCTGAGGAACTTGACGACCAGTGATCCCCGTGCGTCGCTTTGCAAACGCAGGCCGCCAAAGATGTGTTGATTCGGGATTTCGATCGAATCGTTCACGACGTGAACGATGTCGATGTCATCCCACACGCCCGCGGTAGCCAATTGACCGCCACGAATCACCATGCCGTTGACCGAGTTGTCGCTAAGCACGTTGCCTTGAACAAGCGGTCCGGCATTGCCGATCACATTCGACTTGTCGATCAAGCCCGTTGCCCGTCCAGGATCGTTGACTTCGACGCTGGACAATGAATTGATATCGAACGACAACGCGCCCGCTTCGTTACCGATGAATAAGTTGTCGACGATGATGGGTGTTGCAGCGCGAACGAACACCGCACCCGCGGCGTTATCTCCACGACCGACCCGTTCGCCGTTGGTGTTTCCTCGGCCATTGGCGTTCTGTTCTAAACGCGAGTTCGCCAAACGTAGATGGCCTTGTTGAACTTCGATGGCGTTGAAGGAAGCAAATCCGCCTTCAATCCGTGTTGTTCCGCCGGCGCCGGCGATCACCGCTTGGTCGATGCTGGCCGACGACGCCGCACCGATGTAGATGCCACCCCAATCGCCAGGATTCAGTTCGCCTTCGTCGCCACGGTCGTTCGTGTCGAACGTCCCGCCGCTACCGTAGCGTTGATCTTCCAGCGACGTGAATACGATCGGCAAGCTTGGCGAACCTTCGGCCGTCAAATTGCCTCCGAAGCGAGCTTCGATTCTTGCACCGTCGATTTTTAGAACGGTTCCTGGATCAATGACCAAGCTGGCGTCCAAGCGGCTACGCAAAACCTGTGTGGCTGTTGACAACAATGTCGTACCGACTGCGTCATTGTCGGTGAACGAAGTGTCGGATGCGTTGAGCTGTTCGACAAAGCGGAATTCGCCCGGCAATCCGGTCGTCGGATCGATGGTCGCCCGATACAAGCGGCGTGAAACGAAGTCTGATCCTGCACCGGTGGTCGGCAGCTGGGTCAAGCGAATACCGCCCGTCGCTGCCAACGCTACCGAAACCGAAGTTTGGCTGGACGCGGATTCCAAACCACGCGAATCGACGTTGGTGATCCGGTACGCATAGGTGCCCACGGGCACGCTTCCGGTCAACGTCGGTTGCAAGCGAATCAACAACGACGAAGGGGCCGATGATTGCAGCAGAGGGCCGCCCGGCGTGCCTTGGATCACCAAGTTTTCGGTCAACACGTGCGGAATGTCGGTGTCGTCAAAGCGGGTCGCTTGAGTCACCTTTTCCACAACGTCGCCGGTGCGAGTCACAACACGAACGAACAAACCGTTGATGCTGTTATCCACGATCGTGTTGCCATGGATTTCGGGACCGACACGCGAGAAGTCGGGAGTGAACGCGCCACCGGATTGGAATGCAGGTTCGGTGAACCGGGTTTCCGCAAACGTGTCCGGTGTCGCAGCGATCGCGGCGTCGGCGCTATCGGAGATGTTCGAGTTGATGATCGTCGGTCGCGTCATCGCCATATCGATCGGCGAAACCGCAACCAGACGTCCACCGATCGAAACCGCACCACCGCCGTAACGCATGTCGGCGTATTGGATGTGGTTCAGGAATACGCCCTCGTCTTCTCGATTGCGTCGCGATTCATCCGACGCGTCCAAGTCGCCGCGGAAGTCGATTCCGCCCCAGTCGCCTGGTTGTGCCGCACGCGGGGTCGTGGTCGTCGAACCCATTCCGATCGTGCGATCGTTCAAGCTGGTGAAGTAAACGCTGCCAGGGATGATTTGATTCGTCGCATCGCGTGCGGGCAGTCCATTGGTGCCGATGATGCTTGGCGTACCGAGCACTTGCAGTGCCGAGTTGCTGGCGTCGATCAACGGCGACACGCTTCCGACACCAATTCTTGCACCGGAGAGCTTCAGAATCGCACCCGAATCGATCACCATGCGAACGTCTTTGGGCAGGTTCAGCGATGAACCATCGACCAATGGCAGGCCGTTGTTGGAGAAGCCGATTTGATAGGCAAAGTTGTCCAGTGGTGTTTCGACGCGACCGTCGACGCCGCCGTTGCCGACAACGCGAATCGTGTCACCGGGGCGGGCCGCGGCGATGGCGAGGTCGATTTCGCGATACGGATTGCCGACCGTGCCAATTGTACCCGCCGTGGCGGATGCTGCTTTGTCGACGTACAGCGTGTTGTTGCTGTCCGTCGGAACGAACCAGAAATCGAACACACCGCCAGCGCGATTGTCGCCGTCACCATCAAGCACTTGCGATGTGGTGCCGATGCCCGCATCACGAATTCCGCTGGTGGCGGCCGGTTTGAAGTTGATGGCGAGCTCGTAATTGCCTTCTGTCAGTCCGCCGAATCCCGAGTCTTCGATCGATGGGTCATAGTTGTTGTTGCCACGCGCGCTGACACCAATCATGTAGCTGCCGGCGGGCAAGTTTTCGACATCGATGGCCGAGTCATTGCTGAAGTAATCGTCGTTCTGAGCAATTTCAACGAAGCTGCCCTGCGGGCCCAATTGGTACAAGCGAAGCGTCGTGTCCAACAGGCTGGGGTTGGTCAATCTTTCGGCAAATGCTTCGATCGAAAGTGAGCCACGGCTCGCCAATGTGAACTTGTATAAATCGATGTCGGTGCTGTCGGGACGGTACAAATATTGACCGTGGACAATGTCGGCGACACTGGGGAAAGCCGGTTCGTTGTCGGTGCCCGGCGTGAATATGAAGCTGGTGCTTTGCGTGACCGGTTGCGGTAGATCGTCGGCGTAACCGTAGCCGAGCAATTGTCCGACGGTGAACATCGCACCGCGGAAGAATTCTCCGCCGAATTGATCGTCGATCGATTCGTCAAAGTCTTGGAAGTCCATCACGCCGAGGTCCGCGATGCCGTCGCCGTTGCGATCGCGCGTCGCGACGGCGATGCCGCCATCGCTGCTGACGGTGCCGGCGTTATCCAGCGTGGTCACGGTGCCATACAAATCGCCGACGGCGATGGAGATGGCCGCTTGGCTGGTGGGGCCACCTTCGACTTCGACGAAGCTGATCCCTAGGTACTCGCTGTACAACGACATCACTTCGCGAACACGTTGCTTTTGTTGTTCGCTGATGATGTTGAAGTACGTCTTGTCTTCGCTGATCCCTGGGCGAGTCGGATCGTCACCCAACCATGACGGCGCAAAATCGTATTGGATGACCGAGATGCCGTTGACGGTGTCGGCGCCGTTGCGGAGGTAATCCAAGGGGACCGTGCGTGCCAAACGAGACGGATCGTCCTGGCGGATTTGGCGAGTTCCCGGCAAATCTGGGCCGGGCAACGTTAGGTCATAAGACGACGTGTTGAAAATCTCGCCTGACAGCCGCGCCGACGATGTTGTCGTGGCGCTGACCGCCCATTGGGAATCAAGATTGAAGGCGCTGTCGAACGTGCTGCCGGCCTGATCAACACCCGTCGTCAACGGAATGACCGTCGGGGCCGATGCCAAACCTTCGCTGGTGCCTACTCGCAACCGGACCGCGCCGCTGAGGAATTGCCCCGTGTTGGCCGGATCGGGCAAGCGAGAAAGTGGCCGACCATAATCGAGGGTGACGATGTTGGTGATGTTGTTGTAAACCGGCTTGTTGGTCAGCGGCACGATCACATCGTCGCGATTGGTCGCCGTGTCACGCGTGAAAACGAGTTGATAGAAGCCAGCCGTTTCGGCCAAGTTCTTGTCCAGATCGTCATCGTTGAAGTGGACTTCGATCTTACCAACGTCGGGGCTCAGCGCCCCGGTCGCTGCATCGCGGCGAACCGGTTCAGGTACCACGGCAACCACTTTCGGTCCCAGATTGATTCGGAATCGGCGCGTCAAGTCGACGCCGTCCTGGAACAACTCGCCATCCGAGTTTCGCAGCGAGATCGGACCGCTTCCCAGGATGTCAATCTGATAGAGATCGTCCGGCAAAGGTTCGGCAAATCGGAAAACGACTTCGCGAGGCGAATCGCCCAGTCCGACGAAGCCCGGTTGAACCACAACGTCGGTGACACCGCTTAGTGTCAGATTCGGAAGCGCGGCGGTGCCGCCGCCGATCGGGGTCGACACGCTGCCTTCTTGCAAGACCGCCGTGACCAATTGTGAAGCATCGGGGTTCGTATTGATCGCAGTGATGAAGTCAGCCGCCGTCGATGGAAAACTGGCGTTGCTGTTCAATTGAACGCGAATCAGCGAACCGGTAACAACGACAACCGGGTTGGCTTGGCCACCGAAGTCGCGTCGTTCGATTTGAACCTGTGTTCCACGACCGTCGACGCCGGGCAGTTCGGAAACAACACGCACTCTTACGGCGCCGTTGGTGCCAAAGTCCGTCACCGCTTCGGCCGAATTAGCGCCGATCAGCGTTAACGTCAGACCCGTCGGAACGCGTGTTCCGATTTCGCCCTGCGAAGGTCCACTGACTTGAATGGCTTCGACCAATCCCGACGCTGCTGCGTTCCCGTTGATGGCGGAGATCAAGTCGGCGACACGTGTCGGTTGACCGGGGTTGCTGTTGACATCGACGGTCAAGGTGCGATCGGCGACGGTCAGGATCGGCAAACTTGATCCGGTGCGCGAACTGGATGTGAAGACGACCTGAACGCCGTTGCCGAGGCTGCCCGTTTGCGCAGCGCGGAACTCCACCAACACTTGTCCGCTGGTGCCCAAGTCCGACGTTGCCGTGGCCGACTCGAACACACCATCTTCGCCCGCGCGAGTGATGCGGATGGCCGACAATGTGCTGGGGTCGATGTTGGCGTTATCGTCGAATCGGAAAACCAATTCACGAGGTGAAACATTCAACTCGGTTCCGTTTTGCAACAGCGAACCTTCGTTGGGTTGAATCCCGATCAAGTCGGGACCCGCCAAGAGTTGACGAGGCTCCAGAGCTTCCGTTAGCAATCGTCGGTCTTGTCGACGACGTTTCTGACGCAATCGACGTGCAGCGTCCTTGGCAGTGTGGCCAATGGGTTCAACGTCGTGTTCCAAAGCGCTCATGCGTTTACCGGTGCGAAGAAGCGAGTCACGAAGGGTCATCAACAAAGCCTCGTATGTCAGGTGCCAAACAGTGTTGGCAAAGTAATTGTTTTGATTCCGCTGATGGATATCAGGCTGGGGCGCGCGACTCTTATCGAATTCCGGCGATACCGATGTTCCCGCCGGTTTGGCGGATCGAAGCGGGACTGTAGGTGAAAACGACTTGGGTCAAATCAGGACAAGGGGGTTCCATTTCTAGAGCGAGAACCAGCAGCCGAGTGTAATCGGGCGGATCGTCTTCGCAACGGAAATGACTTGGGGGACGGGGTTTAGATCGGGTTGGGGGGATTGGAAGGGTTGTTTAAGCATGGCGATACGGGTCTCGGAATCTCCCCCGAGCCCGTTTGACGATTTTCGTGGTGTAAAAGTTCCGGTCTTGCACGCATTGAAGCTCGGTTGATAGTGTCCGGATAACCGCGACAGAGCCGAAGGGCAGTTTCGTGGCTACGTCAACGAACGCATCGGGACGTGGCCCACCCCTTTGGTGATGCAACGCCACCCGCGTCACGGAAGACTCGTCCCCATGGCTAATCTGACACAAATTTCTCGTCGCAACCCGCGTGGTCTTCGAGCCTCCTTTTGCATACTTGCCCTCGCAATACCGGCGATGGGGTCGTTTTCTGGCTGTCGCTGGGCAGCCAGTGGACAGAACTCCACTGGGGCCAGGCTGTACGAACAAGGTCAATATTCGGCCGCTCTACAGCAGTTTCAAAAGGTAATCAGCACTGACCCGAACAACGCAGATGGTTACTACAATCTGGCCGCAACGAACCACCGGTTGGGCAACCAGCGTGGGGACGCCCAGCAGATTTCGCAGGCCGAGGCCCTTTACAACCAATGCCTCGATCACGATCCCAATCACGTGGAATGCCACCGGGGACTCGCTGTTTTGCTGATTGACACCGGTCGGCCGGACCGGGCTTTCGCATTGATGAAGAACTGGGCAGGCCAAAATCCCAATTTTGCGGAACCGCGAATCGAGCTGGCCAGGCTCTACGAAGAAGTCAGCGACTCGGGGACAGCCCTGAAGTATCTCGAAGATGCCGTTCAAAAAGATCCAAATAATTCTCGTGCCTGGTTGGCTTTGGGCCGATTACGCGAACAATCCGGCGACCTGAACCAAGCGATCCAGAACTACCAACGAAGTCTGGCGCTCAACGGGATGCAACCCATGGCAACCGAACGGGTGGCCGTCCTGAGCCGCCAAATCAGTGCCAACTTCGAGGCTTCCGTCGCCAACGGCCAGACGCAGGTCGCCACCCAACCGAACTTCACCAGCGGAATGGTGCGTCAGTACTAGCGGGTGAAAGATCCCCGCTTCAACTGAATCGTTCCAGTGAATCCTGGGCGCCGTTGTCACCCACGGTCGCCCAATTTCTTTCAAACGCCTACATTCGGCGTTTTCGCCCACGCCCCCCAATCATGTTTCTGCCATGAAATCGATGGAAAAAATTGTGTCGCTATGTAAGCGACGTGGCTTCTTGTTTCAGTCCAGCGAGATTTACGGCGGAATCCAAGGCTTTTGGGATTACGGTCCGCTAGGCGTCGAGCTGAAGCGAAATGTCAAAGAAGCGTGGTGGCAGGACATGATCGCCGGCCACAACGAACTGGTCGCTCCTGAGAGTGCGCCGGGCACGTTCGAGATGGTCGGTCTGGACTGCACCATCATCATGCACCCCCAAGTCTGGAAGTGCAGCGGCCACTTCGACCTTTTTCATGACCATATGGTCGATTGTCGCGAGTCGAAAAAACGGTACAGGTTCGATCAAGTTCGTGGTCGTTGGGTCGAGTACCAGGACAAAAAAGTTTTCGTTGCGACCATGGCGGAGCAGGAACAAGAACTGGACGAGGTCCGTCGCCGCGGCATGAAGTTCTTCAAGTTGCGGAACAAAGATGCCGACAAGTTGACCGTTAACGACCAGTCGTTGACCATCGACAAGCTTGACGGCACAACACAAGTGCTTGCACCAGATGCGAAAGAGTTGGACACGTTGACCGCACCGCGCGAGTACAACTTGATGTTCAAAACGACGGTAGGTGCGCTGGGAGGCGAAGACGACTTCACGTTCCTGCGTCCCGAGACCGCCCAAGGAATCTTCGTCAACTTCAAGAACGTCCTCGATAGCAGCCGTGTGTCGATCCCGTTCGGTATCGGCCAGATCGGCAAGAGTTTTCGCAACGAGATCACGCCGCGGAATTTCACGTTCCGATCGCGTGAGTTCGAGCAAATGGAAATCGAGTTCTTCTGTGCTCCCGACCAATCGCATGATTGGTACCGGTATTGGCGTGATCGCCGGCTGGCTTGGTACAAATCGTTGGGCCTGTCGGACGAAGCATTGATCATGCGAGAGCACCATCAAGACGAACTTGCTCACTACAGCGTCGGAACGGCCGACATCGAGTACGCGTTCCCGTTCCTGCCTGAGGGTGAATACGGCGAATTGGAGGGCATCGCCCACCGAGGTGACTTCGATCTACGCAGTCACATGGAAGGGAAGCTTGATCCGAAGACATCTCCGATGACCGTCGAGCTTGGTGAAGATGGTAAACCCAAGCATCGCGGTAGCGGCAAGGACTTGACCTATCGCGATGAGGCCACCAACGAAAAATTCGTGCCGCACGTGATCGAGCCTTCGGCAGGTGCCGACCGTGGTGTGTTGGCTTTCCTTTGTGAAGCCTATACCGAAGACGAAGCACCCGACGAAAACGGAAAGATGCAGACACGCGTGGTGATGAAGTTGCACCCACGATTGGCGCCGATCAAAGCGGCCATTTTTCCGTTGGTCAAGAAGGACGGTATGCCCGAAGTTGCCCAAGAGATTTACGGCACGCTGAAGAAGCACTTCAATGTCTTCTATGACGAAAAGGGGGCTGTGGGGCGTCGATATCGACGCCAGGACGAAGCCGGCACTCCGTTCTGTATCACGGTCGACACGGAAACAATGACGGACCGAACCGTCACCATTCGCGATCGTGATTCGCTGAAACAATGGCGAGTGAACATCGACGATTTGACTGCCGAACTGACGCGTCGAATCAACGTCTAGAGACACTGCCGGGCAGGAGGGATCGCCTGAACGTCACACGCTGCGTGACGTGGGGGGACGGCCGGATTTTTCGACGTGTCGGTTTTGGGGTGACCGATCGATGGTGATCTGGCGGAGCAACGATCCGACGACGGACATCCCGCTTAGAAACGCGCCTTCGATTCTCGGGCCGCCGCACCAATCGCCGCAAACACCGATTCCGGCATCACCGTCCCACAAGGAGTCACAGTCCAGCGTGGTCGCGGGGATCGCGTACAACCAACGGCGTGGCATCGCAAGCGTGACGTTGCCAACGGATCGTCCCGTCGCCGTTTCGATTGCTTGGATCAGTTCTTTCTGAACCTCATTTGCATCGCGGTCGACGTTTGCGGCGGACCACTGGCTCGACGCGTGAAGGACCCAGGCATGGTTGTCACCCGACGTCTTGCGTTTCGGCTTGGAACTGTCACGTGCGATCCATGAAAGCGGTCCTTCGTTGATGAACGCGCCGTCAAAGTCTAGATCGTTCAAGCCGTCGGCGGCCAACATCAACGCCCAGGTCGGGTTCATTGTTGCTTCGTCGATCTTGGCAGCGATCGGCGAATGATCGCTGACGATCGCTTTGGCTTGTAGGGGCGGACAATTGACAATCACTTTGTCGAAATCACCGATCAATTGCCCGTCATCACCAACGATCGTCCAGCGACCGTCCGGTTGGCGATCGAGGCGTGACACCGTTGTTCGCAAATGGATTGATAAGTCGTTGGCCAAGTGTTTGGCCAGATGGTTCATCGTCGGCGCGCCGACGTATCGCGGCGTTCCCGTCTTTTCGCCGACGATGTGACCGCTGGGCCCGAGTTCGACGATCTTACCCAGCCAGGGTTCGACGACACCGTCCTGGATCCAACTTTGGACGTACCGCCGAAATCTTGGGTCTCGCGACGTGAAGTATTGAGCGCCGTGGTCGAAAGTGACGGACTCTCCCGAGACCTCACTACGTCGTGTTGCAATGCGACCGCCGACGCCCGCAGATTTCTCGAAGATCGAAACCTCCACGCCGTGATCCGCCAGCGTTCGTGCGGCAATCAAGCCGCCGATGCCCGCGCCCACGACGGCGACCCGAGACGCATGGGGGGAAATCGGTCGGTCGACGACGCTCTGGAACTTGGCAAGGTCGATGCGCTGCAAGTGTTGTTTCGGGTCACGCGTTCGGATCGTTCCATAAATCGATGACTCGGGTTGGAACGGTCGATCGAATTGCCCAAAGCACCACAGGATGCCGCCGTAACTGCTGGGGTCACGCCCATCGAGCGAGTAACGGTGGTTCAGATCGATTGCCAACTGCAACGCACGCCCCGGCGAACAAGCCCACGACAGAATCGCCTTTCCCCAAGTCATGCGGACGTTGTTGTGGAGTTCACCGTGCTTGACCAGACTTCGTTGACAAGCGTCCCACAAAGGATCGCCGCTTAACGCTCGAGAAAGCGTTTCCCAACTGCAGTTCTTTTCCCGATCGTCGCCGGCATGTTGCTGGAGCGTTTTCTGGGCCCAATCGGGGACGCCTGCGAGTAGATCGATTCGGTCGGCATTGTGAAAGCAAAAGTGGAACGCGAGTTCTCGCCATATCAACAATTCGTCGAGATACTTTTTAGCGCCGGGCGTCGTCGCGGCTAACGCGTTTGCCTGGCGAGCCAATCGCAGGGGACTGACCATCCCGAAGTGCAGATAGCCGCTCATTCGGCTGGGACCGTCGTGATCCGCGGCATCGTTACGGCGGTCGGCGTATCGAGCGAGTCCGCCTGCTTTGTAGGCTTCCCACCGTGCATAGCCCGCGCGAGATCCGCCGGGTGTATCGATCACCGGGGCTATCGAGTGATCGATTCGGCATTGGCCGATCAGTTTCGACAAACAGGCGTCCTGAAGATTCATCGAAACGAAGGGCATCGGCCCATCAAACATCTCGACATCGACAGGCTGTTCGTCGTAGGGCAAGTGGGTTCGGGCTGCGTAATGATGTTTCGTTGCGTCGCGATACTCGAATGCTCGCTCGAACGATCGACCCACCATGGGCAACGGGACAATACAGGATGCGTCCACCATCGCGATCGGTGTCGTCGTGCGGATCGTCAATCGTTCAAGCCAGCCGACCAACGGTTGGACAGGCATCTCTTCCGTCACCAAAACCGCCGCCCGGCGGGTTAGGTCGCGCAGGTGAGGACCGCGATCGCCATCTCGTTGCAAATGAAAATGTGATGCGATGCCGCGGTCCGATAGTTCACGTTGAACGTCCCGTTGGCCCTGCAAGATGAACGAATGGAATCGATCCGACGCGTACGGATAGTCTTCGGACAACGCGTGATAGACCAGCAGCGGCAATCCGTTCTGTCTGGCCAAGCAGATCGCCACATCGAGCGCAGGGTTCTCGTGCGCGCGCAGTGCGTTGTGCATCCAATAGAGAACGAACTCACCCGGACCGTGCACGGTTTGATCAGGACGCACCATCCATCGAAGACGCTCATTCAAGTGTGTCGGTAGTGTGTGATCCAAACCGCCAACTCCGAAGGCCAATTAAAGATGCTTGAAACGATGTGGGTATGTTAACGACGAGGCAACTGCGTTGAGCGGCGGATCATGCGACGGGCCAGCCAGCCGCGTTTTAGTCCCCCGTCGACCTCGCCAGCGGGCAAGCCGTATCGCTGCATCACGTTGGATGCCGCTAAAATGCCGCTGATCACGGCGCCTTCCATCGTTGCGGGCCAGCCTGTGGAGGTCCAATCGCCCGCCAAATGCAACCAGGGTAGGGCAGTGCGGGCGGGCGGACGAGCCTTCTCGACCTCGGGGCGGACGGAAAAGACGGAACGTGGATCCGTTACCACGCGGCTGGCGATCAACACGGCCGATCGCGCGCCGTCGAAAGCATGACGCAGTTCCGTGATCACTTCTGCAACCAGGGCTTCGCGACTCTGGTCGCCCAGATCATGTGACGCACTGATCACAACTTGGTAGTAGTGAGTGGGTTGAGTCGAGGATGCGGAGTCCGTGGTGTCTGTCCGTTCGAGGGGCTCTCGGAATAGCCACTGAGACTTCGTTCCCACCATGACCGCGTGCGGGAGTGTTGTGATGGGGCGGTCGAACCACAAATGAATCCCGGTGATCGGTGACGCCGGTATCGCCGTCCATTGGGATTGCGACGAGGTCGATTCGGCGATCGGGCTATCGGCCAACAGCGACTCGATTCGAAACCAAGGCACCGCAACGATCACATCGGATGCACCGAAGGCCCGTCCATCGGCAGCAACAACTTGGGGCGATTGTTGGTTCGTTGGTGGCAAAATTCGATTGACGCAACAGCCGTGAATCATCGCCGATCCCTGTTCGCCGATTGCGCCGGCCAAGTCACGGCCAATCAGTTCGGACAACGGCCGGGTCGGAACCCACACGTCGCTGGCTCCTCGGGCGGCGGCGAACCCGTCCATGAATACCTTGTGTGCCGCTAGCATGGAAACGCGATCGGTTCGTTCGCCCAACGCACTGACTAGGACCACGTCCCAGAACGCGGCAATGGTCTCTTTGTCTTGACCGTGGCTTGCCAACCATGTCGCGGCGACTTGACCTTCCATCTGATTCGAATCTGAACGCATCATTTGCCAGATTCCCCATCGAACGTGCCATTTTTGTTTCGTCGTCAAATAGCGGAGCGAGCCGATGGCTCCCGCCAAATGCAACGGCGCTGGCATCCACGATGAAGGCGCAAAGCGACTTGGCGGATGATCGGGATGCAGAAACGTCAGCGATGAATAGCACTTCATCCGGTCTTTCAAACCGTATCGGTCAAGCAGTCCCAGGAAGTTGGTGCAGCAACCCATCGCGACATGTTGGCAATAGTCGACGGCGTTACCCGTGGCGGGATCGGAAAACGAGCCCGCGCGACCTCCCATGGTTCGCTTGGCTTCCAGCAGCGTCACGTCGAAGTGGCCCGGCGTCGCAAGCAATTCGCCCGCCGCCGCGAGCCCAGCCAAGCCACCGCCGATAATGACCACCGACCGTTTTTCACTCGAAAGACTTCCGCTGGACGATGGAGTCGGATCCGTCACCGACGTCACGACTCAGTGACCCGATGGGAATGAAACTCGACCGGTGGCACCGGTAGGCGGCGAAACAGCGGCGGAAGAAAGTGCTTGGTCACAATCGAGTACTTCTCGCGGCGTGACAAACCAACTCGACGCATTACCGCAGCATTGGGGTCTTCGGCGATATGATCGAGCAGCATTCGATACGTCCGCCACATCATGCTGAACATGGGGCGTCCGTCGGGATGCAGCGAGTCCCAAACCTGCCAGCCAGACTCGAACAATCGGCGGGCGCGCTCGATCTCGTCTTCGACCAGGCATCGAAGTCGATCGTCGGGACGCGGTGACAAAAAATCATCTTCGCTCAATCCGTGGATTTGGTAGTGTTGTCGCGGGAGGTAGATGCGGCCTCGCTGTGCGTCTTCAGATATGTCACGAAGGATGTTCGTCAACTGGAATGCCAAGCCACAGTCGATCGCCGCCGCGACCGGCAGCGGGGCGTCGTATTCCCAAATGTGCAAGCACGTCAAACCCACGGCCGATGCGACCAAGTAACAGTAATGTTCGAGTTGTTCATATGTATCGAAACGAGTTTTCTGCTGATCGGCCGCGACGCCGTCGATGATCTCCAACAAGTACTTCGACGGGATCTGGTACCTCGTCGAAGCATCGCGAAGCGCAGGCAGAATTTCGCGGGCATGACGATGTAGATCGATCGGCGCCGGTTTTCCGGTCCGTCGATGTGAATCTGATTTCAAACCGTCGGGAAAAACCAACGGACCGCTTGGGTCATTGCCGCTCAAGTTCTCGGCCGTGACCTGGCGCCACCATTGCAGCCACTGCGCCCGATGGGCTGCCGGTTCGGAGCAGTCCCCCAGGTCGTCGGTGATTCTCGCAAACGCATAAACCGCGCACATCGCTCGCCGCTTCGGTCTGGGCAGCAGCCAGAACGATCGATAAAAATTACTACCGCTGCGCCGCGAAATACGACTGACATGGCGATAGCTGGCGGCGACGGAGGGAACACGGTTCATAGTCTAGAAGCATAGCCCTGTGGATAGACCCAGTGAAGCGAACCGACACTGCTTCCTCGACCCCGCAATCACAGCCTGCCCAACCAAGCTCGCGCGACCAATCCCATTTGAGTCGCCTTGGTCACCTTCGGCCGCTTTCGCAGAACGTCGAAATCGATGCGGCGGATCGCGTCCAGCGTCGCCAAGCCGCCGTGCACAAAAAGCTTCACATCACCGGCCAGCCACCGTGGTACCTGATCAACCAATGGCAAGCCATTTCTCAGAAACTGTTCGGCGACGTCACACTGTTCACTCAGTAATCGCTTAAGCGGCGCCGGTGTCGATCGATTGGCGATTCCCTGGGACACATCCGTTTCGGTCACGCCCATCGCCGTCATGCGGTCGGCCGGCAAATACAGGCGATCGATTTCAAAATCACGGGCGACGTCCTGCCAAAAATTGGCCAATTGCAATCCGGTGCAAATCTGGTCCGACAAAGCAGTCGTTTCATCGTTTACGCATTCGCCTAGTCCGAGTACCAACCGTCCGACCGGATTCGCCGAACGGCGGCAATAGTCGATCAGTTGATCGAAGTTTTCATAGCGAGTTTTGAATTGGTCTTGCCGGAACGCGTCCAATAAATCGACCAACGGTTGCTTGGGCAAATCGAACCGGATCGCCGTATTCGCCAATGCCACCATCGGGTCGGTGGGCGGCGAGCCCTGGAAAGTCTCGTCCAGGTGTCGGCCGAGTTCGACCAGTCGTTCGGTTGCGACTTGAGGCGTTGGCGACTCGTCCGCCAGGTCGTCAGCCGTCCGGCAAAACGCATAGATGTCGTAAAACCCCTGTCGAACGTGCCGTGGCAGCAGCACACTAGCGACCAAGAAGTTCTCGTAGTGTGACTTCGCAAGCTTCGCCGTCATCGCCCGACCGCGTTTGAGCGACTGCGGATCGAGTTCGTCCCGTCGCATTGCGACTCTGTCCGCCTTCACGTCGTCCGGCGTGTTGGGGTTAGACGTATCGGGCGTTTCGCGGTTATCCTGGGAAAGACGATTCAGCGGACACATCCTTTCTGTAGCGAAACAAATGAAAATTATTTTGGCCGCCCCACGAGGCTTCTGTGCTGGCGTCAATATGGCGATCGATTCGCTGGAACTGACCCTGCAAAAATTCGGTCCGCCGGTCTACGTCTACCACGAGATTGTTCACAACCAGTATGTGGTAAACACGTTTTCAGAAAAAGGCGCAGTCTTCGTCAACGCGATTGATGAGATTCCCAAGGACAGTGTCGTACTGTTTTCGGCTCACGGCGTCTCGCCCGCAATTCGCCAAGAGGCGAAAGACCGCAATCTGACGGCCCTCGACGCAACGTGCCCGCTGGTGACGAAGGTCCACCTCGAAGCGATCAAGTACGCCAAGGCAGGTTACACGATCATCTTGATCGGGCACGAGGGGCACGACGAAGTCATCGGCACCATGGGCGAAGCTCCCGAAGCCATCGTGCTTGTCGAAGACGAAGACGGGGTGGAAGCGTTGCAAGTCGCCGACGAGTCCAAGCTCGCCTATCTGACGCAAACAACGCTCAGCGTTGACGATGCCGAAAAAATCATCCGGAAAATTCGCGAAAGATTTCCCGGCATCGAAAGCCCCCCCAAGGGCGACATTTGTTACGCGACCCAGAATCGGCAAGAAGCCGTCCGTTTGCTCAGCGGGCAAGCCGATGTCGTTGTCGTCTTGGGCAGCCAAAACAGCAGCAACAGTCAACGGCTTCGTGAATTGGCCGATGACGGAATCAAAAAGGCCTTTCTGGTCGATGGTCCCGAAGACTTGGACACGGCCAACTTTTCGGATACCGATACCGTCCTGATCACCGCGGGGGCGAGCGCTCCCGAGTTTGTTGTCCAGTCGACCATCGCTTGGTTGGTCGAACGATTCGGCGCGACAGTTGAACTGGCATCGATTCGTGAAGAGTCGGTTCAGTTCCCGCTCCCCAAGTTGCTTCGAGCATTCGCCGCCGAGACTCGTTCCTCTTAACCCACAAGTTTTTTACGGATTCATTCACGCATGGCTGCCAAAGAACAACAGCGACAGAAAAAACTCGCGAAAAAAAGATCCAAGGATCTCGCCAAGAAAAGAGATGCCGCGCGAGAGAAGAATCGCATGCAATCCTTCGCCGGCCGATTTGATGCTGCCCTCACCGGGCCCATTGATCGATGCATGGTTTCGGAGGCTCTCTTTAACTCGCCGACCAAGTTCGGCAGCCTTTTGGTCAGCCGACGGATGCCTGACGGACGCTTGTGCGTCGTGCGAATGTTGATAGACGGTTTATGCCTTGGCGTGAAATCCGTCCATCCGATGTTTTGCTATCCGGCACAATTGACTGAGTTGGTGGAAAACGGCCCAGAAGACATCATCAGTATCACGCCCCAGGCGGCCAAGAAGTTGGTCGAGCAAGCGATCGATTTCGCCGCAAAATTTGGCATCGAGCCGGCACCGGGTTACCGGAAGGTGGCGGCTGTCTTTGACGGCATCGATGCGTCGGAGTGTAAGTCGGACTTTGAATTTGGGCGTGACGGCCAGCCTGTCTTCATTGCCGGTCCGCACGATACCGATCAACGCATCGGAGAAATTACCGACAAACTTAGCGCCAGCGTTGGCGAAGGCAACTATACCGTCGAGTACGACGAAGCCTACGGATTGGACGACGAACTTGCCGGAACGTCATGGACGGACGATCCCGAATTGGATGCGGATATCGACGCCGATTGATCGAGTCGACAATTAGAACGCTCGGTGCAGGCTGTGGACAATCTCCAGGGCGGTCATGCTCGCTTGGCCGTACTGTGTTGCTGCTAAATCGCCGGCGCGGCCGTGGATCCAAACGCCCAGCCGAGCAGCGTCCCACGGTGACAACCCTTGGCCCAGCAACGACGCGATCACACCCGTCAAAACGTCGCCCGAACCGCCCGTGGCCATGCCGGGATTTCCGGTCGTGTTGGTGTATCGTCCGTCGGGACCCACGACAACGGTCGGTCCTCCCTTGACGACGATGACGGCGCCGGTCCGATTGGCGAGTGTCTCAGATGCAACGATTTGTAATTCGCGATCCTTCGGTGCGACGCCGACAAGACGGTGCAGTTCACCGGGATGCGGTGTCAGTACCAGTGGCCCAACTTGGTCGGGGTGCGTCGTAGCCCAGTCCAGTTCTGCCATCACGTTGATAGCGTCCGCATCCAATACCCGCGGAATGGATGTCAACGCAAGCAACCGCTCGACGATACGCACCGATCCTGGGCCGGTGGTCATGCCCGGTCCGGCGCCAACGGCATCGAACTTTGCCAGAGCATTCGATAGGCGTGACGGAGCATCAACTGCGAAGGCACCGTATTCGTCATCCGGTAACGCAATCGTCATCACGCACGGATGAAACGCGGCAACGGTTTCCAAGCAACGATCCGGCACCGCCGCAGTGACCAAGCCTGATCCGGTCTTCAAAGCCGCCAAGGCCGCCAACGAGATCGATCCGCTCATGCCACGCGATCCGCCAATCATCATTACACGGCCGAAGTTTCCTTTATGAGAGTCCGATCGGCGGGCGGGAATCTGTACCGGAGCAGGGGAGGGCGTGTTCACGATTTTGATTCCCGCAGCGTTCGCAATTGCGACACGACCATGCCGGCCAAGTAGCCGCCCTTGAATCCGGCATCGATGTTGACCACCGCAACATTGGACGCACACGCCGACAACATCCCCAGCAGTGGCGTCAATCCGCCAAGCGACGCGCCGTAGCCAACGCTGGTCGGCACCGCGAAAATCGGAACGGCCAAATGCCCGGCGACAACCGAGGGCAGGGCACCCTCCATACCGGCGATCACGACGACGGCGGATGCATGGCGCAAGTTCGGCACCGCTGCCAATAAACGTTGGGGTCCCGCCACGCCGATGTCGTCGTAGCGAGCGACGGGAACGCCCATCCACTGCAGCGTTTCGATCGCTTCTTCGGCGACCGGACGGTCGGTGCTTCCCGCCGTGATCACAGCGGCGTGCATTTCCTGGGCAACATCAGGCGTCGATGATTTCTCGATCGCAGCGGTGGAAACTCGCAGCGTTCGTCCGACCCGATTGACGTGGGTATGGGGGAACCCGGCGGCGACCCGATCGGCTATCTCGCCGTCGATTCGTGTGACCAGAGCATCCTCACCCGCGGCAATCTGGGTCGTGATGATCCGCGTGATCAGGTCGGCGGACTTCCCTTGGCCGTAAATGACTTCGCTGAATCCACAACGATTTCGCCGGCCCAAGTCGATGGTGGCTCCGTCGATCGCGCCAACCGGGTCGCGGCTGATCGCGATTTGGCGGGTCAATTCATCTAGCGACGCTCGTCCCGCGATCACCTCGGACAACAATTCGACCAGGGAAGGGCAGGGCAGTGGTTCAGGCATGGGCACAACGCTCGCGGCAGGGTACAAAATTCGTCTGGTCGACTTCGTTCATTTTCAGTTTTTCGCGGACATCATCGTAATGAAAAGTTGTGTACTGGCTTACTCCGGTGGCTTAGATACCTCGGTTATTTTGGGCTGGCTTCAAGATCAGGGCTATGAAGTCCATGCCGTCTACGTCGATCTCGGCCAACCCTGCGAAGACCGCGCCGCGATCAAAAAGAAGGCCGAAGACGGCGGGGCTGCCTCGTACCGAGCCATCGACGTTCGCGAAGAACTGTGCCGTGACTTTGCCTTTCCCGTGCTTTCATGGCAGGCCAAGTACGAGCAAATCTATCTGCTTGGTACCTCGATCGCACGCCCGTTGATCAGCAAAGTGTGTCTGCAGGTCGCTCGCGAAGTCGGTGCGACCGCCTACGCGCACGGAGCCACCGGCAAGGGGAACGACCAGTGCCGGTTCCAATTGGCCGCCGAAGCGCTGGATCCCAAGATCGAAATGATCGCCCCTTGGCGAATCAAGGCGTTCCGCCAAGCATTCCCGGGTCGGACCGAATTGATCGCGTACTGCGAACAAAAGAACATTCCCGTCAAGGCATCCACCAGCAAACCGTACAGCAGCGACGAGAACGTGCTGCACATCAGCTACGAAGCCGGGCAGCTAGAAGAATTGGACGTCAACGGCGTCGAGTTGGTCGATTTCGGGATGGGCGTCAGCCCTCAAGAAGCACCCGACAAATCCGAAACGGTCTCGATCGGTTTCGTTTCCGGGGTTCCCACCACGCTCAACGGCAAGAAAGTTTCGGCTCTCGATATGGTCGAAGGCCTCAACACGATCGCTGGCCGCAACGGCGTCGGACGAATCGACATGGTCGAGAATCGATTCGTCGGGATGAAGAGCCGCGGCGTTTACGAATCGCCCGGAATGACGGTTCTTTACAACGCGTTGATGAACGTAGAACAGTTGACGATGGATCGCGATCTGATGCACCTGCGCGACCGGATGGCCCCCGAAGTCGCCGAGATGGTCTACTACGGTTTCTGGTACACCCCCAAAATGGACGCATTGATGGCGTTCATGAACGAAGCTCGAAAGCCGGTAACGGGCGACGTGACCTTGAAGCTGTACAAGGGCAACATCAGCATCGAATCGCGGACCAGCCCCAACAGCCTTTACGACGCCGAAATCGCGACAATGGAAGGCGGCGGTTCGTACAACCAAGACGACGCGGAAGGGTTCTTGCGAATCCAGGGACTGCCGTCACGCGTGCAAGGCACCGTCAAGCCGCGGTCGTTCTAAGTCCACGGCAAGCATGTAACTCGCCACGCAGCGCACGGAACTGATTCCTCGCTGCGACTCGGTGGCGTTTGTCGCGGTTTGCGACAGTGAGTGCCCACGCATCATTCTTTTTCCCTCATTGCGTCGTCGCAATCACCGCTACCCCCTCTGTCTGTCATTCGCGGAAGTCCTGGAAGAGGGTGTGCGTTTCTGGTTTGAGCTAGGTGGTTGATCAAGCGACGGTCGTGCGGAAGGCGTGTCTGCCCAATGGCGGTTTGGTATCCGCTGCGCAGGGGGCTGTGATGGAAAGCTCGCAATTTTCATTGACGCCGTTTAGTACAACGCCTACATTGAAACCCTAATGTTAACAACTCTGGTGGTTTTCTCAGCACTTCTCGATGTTGTCTGCGTTCTAAATGGTGGCCTCACGACGGAAATCGTTGGCCTAAAAATATTCTTTTCCCGACTTTCTCACTTCGGCACACTTGGTGCGATCTTTAAAGGTGGCGGTGATGTCTCGTTTCCAGTCTGTAGTTCTCCAGTCTGAATTTTCGAAGAGCTTCTTGGTGCTGGTTTTGTTGATCGCCATCCCGGCGACTGCGACGGCGGGCACGTTCGAAGTCGGCTCGCGAAGCCAAGCGAAGTTGATGAAGAACAAGGTGCATGCGTCTCAGTTTCTGAGTCGCGCCACATTTGGACCGACCATCGCGGACATCGACACGCTCGCCGGTCGGATCGGCCAAGTCGGCGTTCGGCAAGCTTGCAGCGAGTGGATCGATGCACAATTCCTAGTGCCCGCCACCGAGCATCAGCCGTTGGCCGAGCAAATGTTCGGACGGGACGGGTACAACGGCACCGAAGACGGTGTTTGGATTCAACGCTATCGCTACCACGCTTGGTGGACCGTTGCACTTCAAGCCGATGACCAACTTCGGCAACGACTCGCTTGGGCACTCAGCCAGATTCTTGTCACCAGCGAAGATGGTGCCGGATTCAATGACCGAAACACTGGAAATATCTCAAACAAAGCTCGCTGGCTTGGACCAACCAACTACTACGACACACTCGTCAAAGGTGCCTTTGGCAACTACCGCCAATTGCTTCAAGACGTGACGTATCACCCCGTCATGGGCGTCTATCTCAGTCACATGCGGAACCGCAAGACAAACGGAGTTCGTTTTCCTGATGAAAACTATGCTCGAGAAGTCATGCAGTTGTTCTCCATCGGTCTTTACGAATTGCACCAAGATGGTCGGCTAAAAACTTCGCTTAGCGGTGAATTGATTCCGACCTACGACAATGAAACCATCAAAGATCTTGCTCGCATTTTCACCGGGCTGACCTTCAAGCCGAGTGACACCAGCAGCACCGGTCGGTTCTTCTATTCGGGGTACGACTTCTTGTATCCGATGGAAATGGCTCAACATGAGCACGACACGGAATCGAAAACATTGTTCGGAAATCAAACGATCAACCTGACTGACGGCAACCAAGAAGTCTCGGCTGCGTTGGATATCTTGCACGCCCACGACAACATTGCCCCGTTTGTTTCTTTCCGTCTGATTCAACGACTGGTGAAAAGCAATCCGTCGCGTGGATACATCCGGCGAGTGGCGAACGCGTTTGACGACAACGGCCAGGGTGTCAAAGGTGACATGAAGGCGGTTGTGAAGGCGATCCTTCTGGACCCCGAAGCATGGCGATCGATTCGCATTCAAACCCAACGGCTACCCGATCGCGTGACCGTCTTGACCCGAGGGACGGAGTACTCACGATTGCGAGAACCCGTCGTTCGCTACACGTCCATGCTTCGCGGTTTGGAAGCGAACAGCGATGACGCCAACGGTTGGGCGATGATGACACCGCGTGACTATGACTGGACTCAAGAACCCTACAAGTCACCCAGCGTCTTCAATTTCTTCTTGCCTTCGTTCCAGCCGCCTGGTGAGCTGATCAGTTTCCAGCCTTCGCGTCGGATTCCCAACGGTGATTTGGTCGCGCCCGAATTCCAGCAGCAAACGGCAGTTACCGCGAACCGTTTGATGAACCGATATATTTGGGACCTCAGTCGGGGTGGTGCGTTGTTCACGGCCAGCAACGGTACCGTTTACAACTTGCGATGCGACATGACATTCAACTTGGATGCAGATCGCGCCTTGGTGAACGATGACAACCTGACCAACAAGGGAAGCTTGACGGACGCGGAATGGGAGGTCATCCAGCGCGCCGAAGCGGCTCAGAGCGACTTGGTGACCCTGATCGACAAGTATGACTTGTTGTTCTGCTCGGGAACGATGCCTCAGGATTTCAAAGACGATATTGCGTATGTCGTCTTGAAGGAAACCGATTGGATGATTGGCAACACAGGCGGAACGCCTCAGTGGCAAACTCGCGCCGGCGAATTTCGAGTTCTCACCACGCTGATCTCGATCCTGACGTCGCCGTTTGCTGCGATCGAAGAATAGGCTCACTCGGCCGTTTGTTTCGTTATTGAACCGATCAAAATTTTATCTAAGTGCTGACATGAAACGATCTATCAAAATCAACAAAGAATCGTCGCGTCGCGACCTCCTGAAGATGGCTGGCGGGTGTGCGGCCCTGACCAATACCTCGCTGCTGTCGACGATGCTGAACCTGTCGGCAACCAACTCAGCCGTTGCACAGACAAGTGGACTTACGGGCTACAAGGCGCTGGTCTGCGTTTTCCTGTTTGGTGGTAACGATTCGTACAACATGCTGACCCCGATGACACCGTCGGAGCATGCGGAATATCTGACCGCGCGGGGCGGTGACTATAGCGCCGGAAACGGAGCCCTCGGTATTCCTGCGTCCGAGATGGCGGCAACGACAATCACCGACTCGTCATCCGGTCGCCAATTCGGGATCCACCCGTCCATGCCCGAAGTCAAGACTCTGTTTGACCAGGGGAAAGCAACCTTCCTTGCGAATGTCGGTAGCCTCGTCGAGCCCACCACTCGTGCGCAATACGATTCGCAAGCCAACCTGCCGCTTGGTTTGTTTTCGCACTCGGACTTGCAGCAGCACTGGATGACGTCGGTTCCCCAGTCGCGATCGCAAGTCACCGGATGGGCCGGGCGCATGGCCGACATGATGACCGATACGGTCAATACCAATCCGGCGATTTCGATGAACATGTCGCTCGACAATGTCAACCTTTTGCAAACCGGTGGCTCGGTTGTTCCCTATGTCGTTACGGAGAACGGGGCACAGGAAGTCGGTTGGTATGGGCCAACTTGGACGCAAGCGAAGATCTTCAGTCAGCTTACCGATGAAGTCCTGGCACGTTCGTACGGAAATTTGATGGAGAAGACATTTGCCCAAATGAATCGAACGGCGCTCGATGCGGCGATTTCGTTCAACGGTGCGGTGGATCAGGTGACCGGCGTCGACGAATACTTCCCGGGAACACTGTCGGGCTTGCAAAGAAAATTGCGAATGGTCGCCAAGTCGATCGGCGCTCACGAAACGATTGGTCAGACGCGCCAAATTTTCTTCGTCGGCGTAGGCGGATGGGACAATCACGACGAATTGATTGCAACCCAGCAAGCGAACTTGGCTGAAGTCAGTAAGGCGCTGAAGACCTTCCAAGACGCTATTGATGGTCTCGGTTTGACGAACGATGTGGTCACCTTCACGGCCAGCGATTTCGCCCGAACGCTCAATAGCAACGGTAAAGGCAGCGACCACGCTTGGGGCGGAAACCAGATCATCATGGGCGGTCCAGTGACGGGAGGACGTATCCACGGCCAGTATCCTTTGTCACTTGCATCCGGCACCACGCTGGATCTTGGTCGAGGAAGGCTCTTGCCAACAACCTCCGTGGACGAAATGTCCGCGGAATTGGCGATGTGGTACGGCGTGGCGAACGACAGCAGTATGGAACACGTCCTGCCCAATATCCGAAACTTCCACGCCGCAGGAAGCACCTACCCCATCGGCTTCCTGTCCTAGCCGTCCTGAGCGGGCAACCCAACGTGCCTCCGCGACGCCGCTCGCGGGGTTCGAACTGCAAAACAGTCAGGTAGGGTGCGTGCTCGTCACGCACCATTCAAACTTGGCACGGCTGCAACGCAGTTTGTAGCGAGATGAGGTCATTCAAATTTCAGTTGTTGCGATGTGGATGGCATTATTTTTCCGTCATCGCGGGACTCTCGCAACAATCAAAAATAAAAATCTCTGCGGTCTTCCATTCTCTCGCGGTGCAAAATTCTCCACCGCAGAGATTGGAAGACCGCAGAGATCCATTCGGATTGATTGGGTAGGTTCATCGCCGGAAGGGCGAAAGAGAAGGCGTCACCCGGTTTCCGGATACTGAAAGCGACTGGCGCTTTCTTCTTCTTCCGTGCTCACTTCTCTCTCTGTTGATTGAGTTGCCAAGCCGCCAAAGGCGCTCGCTTCGTCAATCGGGATATTCAATCGGCGACTCGCTAAGTCGTCGACATGCCCAGCGGATTCTCGCGGGCGCAGATCCACCGCTGTCCGCTTCGGATCGCTTCCTGGGCCAGGCTCTCCGGCGTCCCGGCGGCACGCTTGAACATGCGTCCGAATCGTGACACCACATCGCACCAACCGCAAGCGTCCAGCCCGATACGGGTAAGGATCGGGCCCAGGTGGTCGGGGATCACGCCCACCTTGTCACGGCGAAGTTGCTTGCCCGTCCAGTCAAGCAATTCCAAGTAGCCCGCCATCGAGACGCCAAGAAAACCCTTCACGCTCGCGCGACGTCCCGACTCGTCCAGGCAAGGGCCGATCGGATCATCCTTCTCGCTAATTTCGATCGGGCTCATCCAACCGCTACGTCGCCGGCGACGACTCCGCCACGCGGCATGTTCAAGGCAGCCGCGTTGTTCTCCGTGAATGAGTCCTACTCAAGCGGCCAGTCGAACCGTTTCCTAGGATGCTGAATCAAGATCGCTTGGTAAGTCGTTTGCTTCAAGATCGCGTTGTCGTGTACTCCTAACAGCCAAGACAAACAGAGTGCCATCTTTGATGGTGAACACCGCCCGATGGGTGTACGTCTTTCTAAGACCGAGCCGTTTATCTTGGAGCGGGTAAGCGATCCCCTTTCTACCGTTTTCACGAGATGGTGGGCAAATTGATGCGTGATCGGTCAGCGTTCCGATTTCTTGAAAGACCGCTTCCTCCCATTCGTTCGCTTGCTCAACCGATCGGTTTTGTTCCCACCAAGTCTTGTTTTCGTCGATATCTTCGATCGCTTGACGAGTGATCCTTAGATGCAAACTCATCGTGCCAAGCGGTCACGTTGTCGCTGTTGGAGCTGGGCCTTTGCCTCGTCTACTGAGTAATGACGCCCAGCCTCCATATCGGCGATACCGTCACGGATGGCATCTTCGTCTTCTGTCTGCCTTGCCTTGTCTAAAGTTGATTGAGTCACCAAGAAATACACTTGGTTGTCGGCAGGATCAACGACCGGGGTTGGCTGGTTGCCGTTGCTATGCAGAGCTTCGGAAAGCTCGGGAGTGAGTTTTGGAATCATGGACAAATTGTAATACGAGATCGCCACTGCCGACAAGAAAACTCGACATCGTTGGTGACGGTATTTGGCGTCGCCAGTACGTTTTTGCAATGGAAATCTGTGGAAATCTGTTTCGCAAAACCACCACGCCGCAGAGAGCAGATCGCTCGTCAAAAGCCATCTGCTAGGGCCCGGCGGCTGTGTACGGTGTCTACGCACGGCGTTTAGCTTGCTCCGGCATGCAGGCGTGATCCTGCGAAACGTGCCCGGTAACCGGGGCGGTCATTCACGTATTTTGGTGTCCGCCAGCATGGCCAGAACGTGGTGTCAATTTGCGCCTGAAACAGTACCACTCATTGGCGCTTCAAACGGTACCTGTCAGGTAGGGTGCGTGCTCGTCACGCACCATTCAAACTTGGCACGGCTGCAACGCAGTTTGTAGCGAGACGAGGTCATTCAAATTTCAGTTGTTGCGATGTGGATGGCGTTATTTTTCCGTCATCGCGGGACTCTCGCAACAATCAAAAATAAAAATCTCTGCGGTCTTCCATTCTCTCGCGGTGCAAAATTCTCCACCGCAGAGATTGGAAGACCGCAGAGATCCATTCGGATTCATGGGGTAGGTTCATCGCCGGAAGGGCGAAAGCGAAGCCACCAAGTCTTCGTATGCTGAAGTTTGGATGGTCCATTTTCGATGCTTATCTTTTTCGAGGGGGGGCTTCGCCGGGTTCGGGGGGCTTCGCCGGGGTCAGATTTGGTTTTCGCCGGGTTCGGGGGGCTTCGCCGGGGTCAGATTTGGTTTTCGGTTTTCAGCCCTAGGTTTGTTTCGATTTCGTCGATCGAATCTCTGTAACTCTTCGACTCAGCCATCCTTTTCTTGGCTCGGCGAATTAGATTTGACGAGCTGTCTGGGTGGGCCAAGCCAAATCGTGACGAAAGGCACGAGAGCGGCTCACCCGTCCAACGACGACATAACAGGGCTGCTATTTCTCTCCCCGCGGCCTGACTGCGAAAGCCGACATATTCCTCGGAGCCAACTTCATGGTAAGCAGCTGTTGCCGCGATAATCTCATCAGTTGTTGTCGCTTTCATGCGGCGACTGGTGCGTTGACGACGTCGATCATCTTCTGCTTCCGCCAAGACAACCATCCGCTTCAAAAATGCTTCGCTCCCCAACACCCAACCACGCAAAGCGTCGGACAATGGGTTTTCAGGAGTTCCTAAACTAGCCTTGACATACTTGCGGTAGGCGCGGTCGGCGTCTTTGCCACCATTGACAGCCGCCCAGTACGTGTGAAGCTCACTGTATTGAATCCAGTCGACTCGCGAGTTCAGCCTCGCGTATCCAGGATAGCTGCTATGCTTCCACGCATCTGGTGTTGCTACGAGTGGGCGAAATCCTGAGCAGGGATTGAGGTGAATGTAGCGACTGAGATTCCAGAAGTAGCCGGCGTCCTCGACCAAAAACGCCTTGTAGCGTTCCTGGAAGAGATGGCCCACCCGGCGATTCCGCTTTGAGTACCAATTGGCGTATCCAGAGAGCCAATGTTGCATTCCCCGGCTCAGGTTCGGTTCAGGCGTTTGCAAGAGCACGTGGATATGATTGGGCATCCAGCAATATGCGAAGATCTTCCAGCCACTGCGAGTGACTTCGTCCTTTAACCCGCGGGTCATGCGTTCGTAATGACCTTGGTCGTGAAAGATTTGCTTACGTCCATTGCCTCTTGTGACCAAATGGTAGATCGCACCGGGGAATTCAATCCGTAGCTGGCGAGCCATGAGGCAATCTCCAAGGAGTGTCCGAAGTGGGTCACGTGTAATCTACCATAGCGAAAACCGAAAACCTAGCCTGACCCCGGCGCGAGCCCCGGCCCCGGCGCGAGCCCCGGCGCCCCCAGGCCTCGTGGGCACAGTTCAAAGACTCGCAAGCAAGGACCGCTGCGATCAGTGCCTTCCGCCAACACGCGATGCAGTGGTATTGAGATGCGTCGGAAAGCACGGGGGCCTAGAAAAATCCGCCACCTCCCTGTCCCCCACCACCGATTCCGCCGCCTGATCCTTGCTGATCTGGGACTTGTACGTTTTCCAGTACAGGGTCTTTCCCGAAGTGTGATTGTCGCAACGTCTTCAGGAACTTCTCGATCTCTTCGTGAACGCGATAGACAGCGCTGACGAGGATCGCCGGTCGAGCAGACCGGACGGGAACGATCGTCGATGGCCCTCCGAGTAGCTCCCAGGTATCAGGTTGAATCGTTGTTTGAATTGAATTCATCACCGATTCAAAATCGCCTTCGGCAAACCCGGTTCCTTCGAGCCAATAGATGCGACTAACCAAGTTGCTTTCGGCGGCCTCTTGCGTTGTCACGCTCAGGGTCTCGCCGTTGACTTGATACGTCAGGTCCAGGTCTCGCAACATCAGTCGCAGGAGCGTTCGCAGCTTGACATTGCCAAGAGTCAGCGTGACTGGCTGATCAGCGGTGATACCGATTTCCTCCAGTGCTCTGCGGTCGATCAGAATCGGGACCTGATGTTGTTCCGACAGTGTTGCGACTGCCTCGTCCATCGGTAAGTCAATAAATTCTGCCTCCGCTTTCGTATTTAGAATCTCCGATATTTTCTTTTCCGCTTCGGTGTCAACGTTGACCCATTGGTCTGTTCCGATTCCGCGATGAACCAGTACCGAAGGATCAGCCGTAATCATCAGCCCCTCGTCCTCGATCACGGCCTTCAAACCATACGGACTGAGCAGTCGTCGCAAGGCCGTGCGAAGTGGCATCCCACTGACCTCTAGGTCCACGTCGACATTCGCCAGATCCTGTTCCGCAAACTCGACTCCGCGAACATCCATCAAGACAGGCATGCCGATTGCTTCGGAAATAGCCTCCGGCAAAGCGACCAGTGCGGTGTGGATCTTAAAATCGATCTCTTCATCCAGGGTTTCGCTGAGTTTCAAGGCGATGCGACTGGTGACCGGTGGCGGGACCGTTTTTTGAGTCCATATCATTCCGTCTTTTGATGGCGGGCGACTTGGCTGCGGCGCTTCCAAGCCCCCGCCGCCCATCCCACTCCCTCCTGCGGCACCAAACTGCGCCGCGACGGGGGCCGATGAGCCTGCCGGTAAATTCACTTCCACTTTGCCGGTCGCTCCTTGTCCAGGGCTTTCACCCGCCATGATGGCAAGTGTAAGCAGCGTTGATCCAGCGAGAACTCCAGCGGCGGTGTACAGCGTGGGCATCAGACGAGTTCCTTGAGAGAGAAGAGAGTCGAGAAGACGAGGTTCGATCGGCGGGTTGGGCAGTTGAGGAGCGTTGGCAATTTCAACCATGGCCGATGCGGCGACCGATGCTTGTGATGTCGACACGATCCATGCGGAGGCAGATGCAAATGCGAAAGCGGGAATAATGCCACGATGTCGCAGTCGGCGAGCGAGCATTTGTTTTCCGCGTTGAAGCCGGCCACGGATCGATCCGATCGAAGTTCCAAAGTGGTCCGCCAACATTTGCAGCGGGCAATCATCAAAAAGATGCATCGCAATTGCGGCACGGTAGTGCTCGGGAAGCTCCGCCAATTCTTCATCGAGCACGATCGCTTCATGCCGCTGTGTGAGTCGATCGAGTGGATCGTCCGGTTCGACGGCGGGTTCAATCATCGGATCGGTTTGACGTTTTTCGGAAGGTAGGGTCGCCACCGCGGACCGCTGAGCGACTCGGTGCAGCCATCCAACCAATCGCTCGGGTTGACGGATCTTGTGACCATTTCGCGCGAGATACAAAAACGTAGTTTGATAGGCATCTTCGGCATCCGCTTCGGTGCGACATCGCCTTCGACAGACGCTCAACACCATGCGACTGTACCGGTCGATCAAAGCGGCCAGCGCGGCTCGCTGTTGATCGCGACACCAGGCATCCAACAGGTCGGCGTCGGAGACAGTACCCAACGCAATCTGCCGGGTGAGGCCGTCCGATGGAGGCGATTCGATAGATTTCGTGACAAATTTCATGGCTTCTACCAGGGTAGTGCGACGAAATCTGTCGGTGGCGCGCTGAAACTGAACTTTTTCGGAAAGAACTTTTTACGGCGAGCGAAAATTAAAGTCGGCGTGCAGTTCTCCGCTCGATCCTTACCGCGAATCCGGTCCAGGAAGTCCTTTCGATATCGCCGATTCATCGGTCGTTCCGATCGCCTGGTACAACTCCCATGCTCGCTTGCGCTGGCCATGCGGATAATCCTCCGTCGGCAGGGTTCGTAGTCAGGTAGGGTGCGTGCTCGTCACGCACCATCGAAACACCTCCCGCACACAAGTAGGCACGAGAAGCAAAGTCCCCGTGGGTGGTGCGTGGCAAGCACGCACCCTACTTGGCTTATTTTGTTCAGCCAGGCTCTACGAACCTGCCGTTCGACGTTTGATGAAGTCGACGACTTTGGCAACCTC
The DNA here is from genome assembly GCF_007860125.1 of Rubripirellula tenax. Classification (NCBI taxonomy): domain Bacteria; kingdom Pseudomonadati; phylum Planctomycetota; class Planctomycetia; order Pirellulales; family Pirellulaceae; genus Rubripirellula; species Rubripirellula tenax. Next base: position 1,362,646 of record NZ_SJPW01000002.1, on the reverse strand, counting down.
GTCACTAAGCGGTTTGACCATCTGGGTCAACTCGGCTTTGCCAATGTCTTTCCCGATCTCCTGCAGAGCTTGACCTGCCTCTGCCACCCGATCCGCCCCCACGCTGCGCGACGCACCACATACGGTATGGGCAGCCCGACGCACCGCTTCGAGGTCACCTTCGTCGATAGCGGTGTCGATTTCGTTTAGCCGAACTCGGGTTTCGTCGACATAAATCGCTAAGAGTTCGTCAAGCAGGCTTTCGTCCCCGCGCACCAGTTCCAAAGCGTAGTCGAGGTTGTAGGCTTCGGTTTTCGCGTCAGCAGCATCACCGTTTTCAATCTCATCCATCTTAAAGTCGTCATCCTTCGGATGGACGTTGGCGGTTTCGTCGGCCACGGTGTCGGGTCTATCCCGAGCATCGACGTCAGGTCGGGCTTTCGACGATGTGGCTTTTGCCACCGCAGCTTTCGGAACTGCAGCTTTGGGAACTGGGATTTCCTCTCGAGCCAGGACGGAACCGTCCGGGTGCGGCTCGGCCTCGTCGTCGAAGATTGACGATGCGTTGTCGTCCATTGGCTCAATCAACGGATTTTCAATTTTGACTTCGACGTTGGCCTGAGCAGCCAAGTCGGCTCGTGGGTCTTTTGAAGGTGATTTGCGTTTTTTCGCGGAATTGTCCCTTCGTTCACCAGCATCGGTTTCGTTGGTTCCATCCTTAACGCCCATCGATTGCTCGGACAATTCGCGGTCTCGTCGCGTTGTCAAATACGACGAGTCCTCGAGGCCACCGAGCTGACTTTCGTCGCCCATGTCCAGTGGGGCGACGGAATCATTCTCATGCTCCTCGGCACGAGCGACTCCCATGACCAATTGCAGTTTTTCTTTCAGAGCAGCGATTCGGATCGGCTTGGGGACATATTCATCCATGCCAGCTTCCAGGCATCGTTCGCGATCGCCTTTCATGGCGTTTGCCGTCATCGCAATGATCGGGACGTGTCGTCCGGTACCGAGTTCGGCTTCTCGAATCTTCTGCGTCGCGATCAATCCATCCATCTCGGGCATTTGTACGTCCATCAACACGATGTCGTATGGGTGCTCGTTGAGTTTCTCGACAGCTTCTCTTCCGTTGTTGGCGATCGTGACCTTGTGCCCGCCACCGGACAACACGCCAACGGCCAGTTTCTGATTGATCAGGTTGTCTTCGGCCAACAGAATATCCAGATGCCCCAACGAGTCCTCTTCGTGATCGAACTGATCGGCCGAATGGGCATCTTCGACCGTGTTGACGCCCAGGCAGCGGGTGATCGAATCGAACAGTTCGGATTGCTTGATCGGTTTCATCAACCGCTCGTCGATGTTCAACTTCCTTCGCAATCCGTCTTCACCATCAAGGGTGCCGCTGGTCAGGATGATGACGGGTGTTTTCGAAATGGAAGTTTCATCATTGCGAATCTGCTCCACGAATTCGTATCCGCTTACCTGTGGCATGTGGACGTCGCTGACGATCAATTGAATGGGCTGGCCCATTTCATGCAAGTGACGCAACGACTCCAAGCCCGCTTCCGCTGAATCCGCTTGTCGCGGATCCATGCCCCAGTTGCCGAGCATGTCCTGCAAAATTTCTCGATTCGTTGCGTTGTCATCCACGACCAGCACGCGCGTTCCGCCGATGATCGTTGCACCATGCGCCGCGTGTGCCTGGGAATCACGATCGGCATGCGTAAGTCGTGCCGTGAACGTGAACGTGCTTCCTTCGCCCACTTCGCTATCTAATTCAATGTCGCCGCCCATCAACTGGACTAATCGCAACGAGATGGCCAAGCCAAGACCGGTGCCGCCGAACTTCCGCGTCGTCGATGTATCGGCTTGCTCGAATTCTTCGAATACCGCTTTGCAACGTTCCGGTGGGATTCCGATGCCGGTATCGCTAACCGCGAACTTCAGCACGATTTCATCTTCGGACTGTTCGACCACATCGACCGAGACGACGACCTCGCCGTTCTCGGTGAACTTGATGGCGTTGCCGACAAGGTTGATCAAGATCTGACGAAGCCGGCCGGCATCGCCGATCACGTAATAGGGGACGTCGCGACCGACCCGGAATGCGACTTCCAGGTTCTTAGCATGCGCTTTCATGCCGATCGTCTTCATCGTATCGCCGAGGTTTTCACGAAGCTCAAACGTTCTCGTTTCAAGCTCGAACTTGCCTGCTTCGATTTTGGAGAAATCCAAAATGTCGTTGATGATTGATAGCAGCGACTCGCCGGATTCTTGGACCATCGCCAAAAAGTTTCGCTGACTGTCGTCCAGTTGCGTGTCCAGCACCAAGTCCGTCATTCCGATGATCGCGTTCATCGGCGTCCGAATTTCGTGACTCATGTTTGCCAAGAAATCGCTCTTTGCTTGGTTGGCTTTGTCGGCCAGTTCTTTCGCTTGGACGATGTCCCTCAAGAAGTTCTTTCGCTCGGTGATGTCATGGCCGATGCCGACAATCCCGATCACCTCCTCATTGACATCTCGCAGCGGTACCTTGGTGGTCAGGATCCAGCGTTGGTTGCCAGTCTCGTCGACGAACGATTCTTCGTTGTCCACCAATGGTGATCCGCTACGCATCACGATTTGATCATCCGTGACGAAATTGCACGCCATTTCGGCCGGAAAAAAGTCATAGTCGGTCTTGCCGCGAATCTCGTCAAACGAATCCGCGGACAACATGTTCACGACCGCGGTGTTCGCGGTAATGAACCGGCCACTTCGATCCTTCACAAAGATCTGACTTGGCACATTGTTCATGATCGTCTGAAGCAGATCCCGCTCGCGTTCAAGCTCCTGCTCGGCTCGCATTTGCGACGAGACATCTCGCGAGATTCCGAACATGCCAATGATCTCGCCGGTACGATCGCGCAGAGGTACTTTCGTCGTGCTGCACCAAAGCGATTCGCGATTAGCGAACGCTTGCAGTTCGATCTTCGCTAGGCTCATTTCGCCAGAGGCCAAAATTTTCAAATCCTCGGCAATGGAATCCTTGGCGAACTGGCGCTCGAAGAAGTCCAGGTCGCTCTTTCCAATGCAATTGCGAGGATCGTCGACGCCCAGTCGTTCCGCGAAACTGCGGGACGTCCGGATAAAGCGACACTCGGTGTCCTTGAAGTAGATTCCGTCGGGAACGGTATCCAACAGGATCGAGAACAGGACGTGTTCAAAGTCATTCGTGTGACCATTCGTTTCCGATTGCGTCACATCCCAGAACATGATCTGGATCCCGATCGTTTCTCCGCTCTTTTCACGCAGCGGCGTCTTCCAAACTTCGACATGCGTTTCCTTGCCGTCCGCGTTGTGATGCCGTTCGACGTAGTGGTGAAGTTGGCCTTCCGTGATCACTCTCTGGTCGTCGGCGTAGTACTTTTTGGCGAGCGGAGCAGGGAATAGGTCGAAGTCTGTCTTTCCCAGCACAGCACTTTGCGCCAATTTCATAACATCGCAGGCCAGCGAGTTCGCATACGTGATGCGACCTCGCATGTCTTTCCGAAGCACGCACAACGGCAAGCTTTCAACCAATGAAGTCAACGCGGCATCCGAACTATCCAGCGACTCTTTGATCAAACTAGTTTTCGAAACGTCCCGGCTGACACCGCAAAGCCGGTTTTCCGATTCGCTGGTCTTCGTCAACGTGCAGCGATCAAGAATCTGACGCTCGCCGAATTCGCCCTGAATCCTGTATTCAATCTCTACCGATTCATTCGGGGTCATTCCACGAACCCTATTCAACACAGCGTCACGATCGTCCGGATGAATCAGCGAAACTCGTGATTCCGGATCAGAAATGAGCGTATTGGCGTCGATGCCGAACACGATTTCCGCCTCGGTATCGACCCACTGCCAAACCTCTCCGTCCGCTCGACAGACCCAAGCGCACTCCGATCGAAGCCCAGCTAGTGATTTACGCAGTATGGACTGCTCTGTCGCATCGGAAGAGTTGTTCATCGCGAAGTGGTGTCAATTGAGAAATGCGAGTAGAGGCGAGGATTCCGAAATGGAAAATCCAATGCTGGACGGCCGGCTGAATTCAAAACGGGCGGTGTCACGCACCCCCCAATGATACCTGCGGCTCGCCCCCGTTCCATCGAAACGACTTTAAGAACGAGGGTGCAGTCCAGTTTTGGCGTAAGAACACTTGGTATCCTGGTCGATTCGACATTTTGGCCATTCAAACGCCAAAAACGCCGCAATTTAGACCGAATGCACCCGCCTTTCGGCGGAAAGTAGGATTCGGTTCACTCCAGCTTGGCGCTCGTCTTGCGGCTCAGCCCCCAGTCGCGGTATGTCAGAGTGATGAGTCTTGCGTTAGCCGTGTACCGAGTGTTCCTACTATCCCTCGCCGGGATTTTCGTGAGCGTGGGATCCGTGCGCGCAGCGCGACCCTATGGCGAAATGGGTGATCCGGCTCTCGCGATGGTCGAGAGCGGGGAACTGGAGAATAGGGAACTCGAGAACGGGGAACTTGCGAGCGAGGAACTCGAGAATAGGGAACTCGGCGAGCACGTCGAAGATTGGTTTTCGGCAACCGACAACGACCATGAATACTTCGTTGACCCTTTCGCGATCGACATTCCGTTGATTTTGGAGTCCGATCGGTCGATCCTCGGAAGCAGGAATACCGACGATGAGTTCACGGATCGCGATCGGCCAAACAGCGGTCGTTTTGTGATCGGGGTGGAGTTCTTGCTTTGCGATCGCAGCGGTGACCTAGCTGACCAATCTAGCGATACGTTCGGTGAAACCTACAGCGGATGGAAGGGACGAATACTGGAGGCTGGCGGTCTTAAAGTCTCAATGAATCGAGTGGATCGACTCGACAGTCCGACTTCGTGGGGCTGGGGCGGTTCAGTGGCTCTCATCAAATCTAGGCAAGAGGTAACAGCAACAAGTACGCGTTTTTACCTCTCTTACGCTCCTTTCGGATCCGCCCCGAGTGAAGTGATTCAATCGGATAGCGATCACTGGAAATACAACGCCAGTCTTCTGCATCTATCGCTGCATCGCTTCTACCGCGAGCAAAGCGAACTTGGTGCTCTGGACTACTGGGCAGGCATAGCAAGCGTCCAAAATATCGAAACCGTACGCGTCACAAGTTCGGGTTGGTCGGAGACTGATGGAGCGCGCGTCGACCGTAGAGTTCTTAATTTGTCGGGTTCAGCGTCGCGCGACGCGGATATCGAGAATCTGCTGTTTGGTCCCGAAATTGGGATTCGGCAAGCATCTTTGTTTGCGAATCGCATCGAGTTTGGTGCGTTCTTCAAAGCCGCAGCCCTGTACAACCGCGCAACGCTCGCTCGGAATCCCGAGGGTGTAGCACGCCTCGTCATCCCGAGTGAATTGAACTCGATTTCATTGCAGGATGGTCCTTCCACCTTTCATGAGTTCTCGCCGATGTTCGAAATCGGTGCGAGCACGCGACTGCATCTGACTCGCTTTGCCAGCGCGTACGCCGGAATCCAGCACGCTCGATACTACTGGCAACATACCTACCAAAGCGGCGAAGACACGGCCACGACCCAGTTCGCAACGCTTTCGTTGGGGCTAGCCGCGTCGTTCTAGCGACAGCGTCGCACCAAGATCGTAGAACGACTCGCTTGCTAGCGGTTGAAGAGGGAGCTACCCAAATTTTGGTTACTAAAATAGTCGACTGAGGAACCAGACAAGGGGGCAGGGCAGAGAACTACTCAGTGTAGATTGACGACGCCTTCAAGCAATGTGACAACTTGATGTTTAGCGTTCACATTGAAAGGCGGCTTGAGTGGTTTCTATGATCAGCACATCAATCCAGAACATCATCCGCCAGTCGCTCGCCGCCTTGGGGTGAAACCAAGGCGCGGAACACGGCCGGGTCGATCGTGTCGGCGATGAAGTGACCGCGACCGTCTGTGGTGACAACGGTGACGCCGCCGGTCGATAGTCCGCCGGGTTCGTTGCCCAGATTGGTCGAAATGTTTCCCTGCATCCGCGTGACATCCAAGTCGATCGGTTCGGTCCACATCTGAGACGTGACGACCGCTTCGGTTACCAAAATCGTTTGCGACAGGTCATCCGTTACGTCCGCCGGGCCGAGCGAACCGCGACTTGGGAAAAGCGTACCCGGGCCTGTGATCAAGTAATAACTTGATTGGCCGTAGAGGCCGTTCGCGTTTCCAGAGGGGTGTTGATAGACCGAGGGAGCACCGTAGCCGGCCGCCTCGATGTTGATGGGATGATCCCAAGCAAGATTTAAATCGAACCGGTTGTAAAGATCGTCTTCGCCCAGGTAGGGCAGCAAGAGAACTCGCCAAGAGTGCAGGGCGGCCTGTTTGGAATCGCGAAGGATCGCGGGCGGATAGGTACCCTGGTCGGCTGCGTAAGCGTTGATCGCCGACGCGATCCGTTCCAGATTTCGAATCGATGCCGTTTGCTCGCGGTTGCTCGCCAGTGTCGACATCGTTTGACCGCCGAAGCGAATCATGGCGAACAGCAGGCTTCCAATCAAAAGGAACGCGACAACGATGGCTGCGATCCAACCGACGGATTTCGTTTTGCTATTGGACGGGGGCGCCGACGGGGCAGGGGAGGGCGTCGAAAAACTTGGCATCTGGATCTTGGCGCCGCATGTCACGCATTGACCCGCCAAACCGCTGTAGCGATCATCGACTTGTGTTTTCGTTTGACACTCGGGGCAAGTAAACAAAAAGGGCATATTCAAGGTCCGCGTCAGTGATTCGTTGCCGGCGAGTCTATTTTAGCAAAGTACTGCTGGCGTTGTCGCTCGCCATCGGGGCTGCCAGGGTCAATGGAGGCATCGGGGAGCGAATCACATGCGGGCGCCGCGTGTTGAAAACCATCGTCCAGTCCAACCTTCAACCAAGACGATCGATAAATGCGAGTTGTGATCCAAAGAGTCACCCAGGCAAGCGTCCATGTCGATGGCACCGTGGTCGGCGAGGTCCAGGGTGGATTGTTGGTGCTTGTCGGGATAGGGCAGGGCGATACGCAATCGGAAGTGCGTTGGCTTGCTGAGAAAACCGCGTCACTACGAATTTTTTCCGACGGCGATGGCAAGATGAACCTATCGATCAAAGACATCGGCGGATCGGCATTGGTTGTTAGCCAGTTCACACTGTTGGCCGATTGCCAAAAGGGACGACGCCCGGCTTTCACCGATGCGGCCGATCCGGATATCGCGAAACGCTTGTATCAGCAATTTGCCGAAGAACTCGCCATCCTTGGCGTTCCTGTCGAGCGAGGTGTCTTCGCCGCAGATATGAAAGTCTCACTGGTCAATGATGGGCCGGTAACGATCGTCATTGATCGACACCCCAGTGCTCAAGTTGGTGCGTCAGCGCCACGGGGGCCAGCTTAAACCCTGGTTCATCGCCGGATCGGGCTGTGCGATGTAGTGACGTTCCAGCAAAGTACGCGAACGAATTCGTTCAACGATTCCGTGGTCGCCAATCGCCAAGTAGATCAACAGTCCCAGCTGAGCATAGACCGCCGTGTTCGCGACCATGTTAGGGCCGATGAACTTTAAAGCCGTGCCAAACGATTTCTTCAATCGAAACCCACGACGAACATCGATCGCCCAAATCTCATCCATGACCAAGTGGGTGACGAAGCCAAGGACGACGGCGATTGACTTGTATACGCGAATGGATTCACTAGGGCAGGGCATCACCAAGTAAGCCAACATGCCAGCGACCATTGCTGCCGGGATACTGTGCCACATCCCGCGATGCACCGTGTAGCGTTTAAAGAACTCGACGGCAACGAAACGAATGGCAATGTAGATCAGCATCGCCGCCAGCGCCATCGACTCGTGCGAGATTCCCAAATCACGAAATCGATCAATCATCAGCATCGGCGCGACCGCTGCCACGAACATGCTGGTTTCGCGAAGCGGCACTCCGGAATCGCTATCCAGGTCAGGAAGCATGCCGCTGACCGCGCAGAGTCCACCGGCCAATAGTCCGCTTTCGATGGACATGGATTGCGAGACAACACCCCAGTAGCCGTATCCGACTCCGACGAGCGTGCTTCCGGTTATGTGCGATTTAAAATCTGCCACTCGGTTGGCCAGGGCAGGGTAGTGGACGAAAAATTTCCAGCCCTTCGTAAATACTCAATTTAGGGTGGCCAACGCCAGCGCAACCCAGATTGATCTTCGAGCATTCGACGCCGATCGCTATGATCCGGTCACGGTGAGCCCGAAGGTTTTTGCTATCAACGCCCTTCCCTTGTTTTCACCCTGTCGTTTCGTTCGCATTTTCTCCCCGTCGCATGGATGTGTTTGATGGAGATTTATGACATCGTGATGTTGGTCGTGCTTATCAGCGCGACGCTTTACGGCGCTGTCAAAGGATTCGCATGGCAACTGGCTTCGATCGCATCGATCTTGGGCAGCTACATCGTCGCATTGAAGTTGCGTGAACCGTTCGCGCAATCGATCAGTGTCGAGGCGCCGTGGAATCGTTTTCTGGCGATGCTGATCCTTTACGTTGGAACGTCGCTGCTAATTTGGGTCGCGTTTCGAATGGTCAGCGGATCAATCGATCGGATGAAACTTCGCGAGTTCGACAACCACATCGGCGCGGTTTTCGGGCTGTTCAAAGGCGGCCTGTGCTGCATCCTGGTCACGATGTTTGCGGTCACGCTTTCTGGTGAGCGGGTTCGCGAAGCGGTCGTCAGCAGCAAAAGTGGGATTTACATCGCAAAAGTTCTTGACCGCAGCCAATCTGTGACCCCGCCCGAAATCCACGACATCATCGGTCCGTACATCGAGCGTTTCGAAAGTCAGTTCGCAGCCGGATCGACAGACGCGGGTGGGACCAGTCCCGGTGGTGGTGCGATCGAATCCGCCGCGTCCTGGTTGGCGTCCGGGCCAGTTTCACCAAGTACCCAATCGGGGCCCCAATCGAACTCTAGCTCGATCCCGTGGCAACCGTCGGCCGTCACGTCGGAGGACGCCCGAAATTGGGCCGCCCAGCAGGCTCGCCAAGCTGTCGAATCGACCTTTCAAAGATGACGCGTTAGCGTGCTTGGCGATCGGTCGCGATGATGTTTTGAAGCGTTGTTTCGAAGCCATGTTCGGAGTCGAAATCCGAGTCGAAATTTTGACGGTTGTCGGCGAGAGTTTCTGCACGAAATTCTGCCCGCTGACGAACGAAGCAAACGATCTAGGGCATGGCTATCGCACGTACCGTTGGGACACAGCGATCCGATGCAGGGTACGGTTCACGGGTACGGTTCACGGGAATGGTACGTCCCGGCACGGGAAAGAGCAGAAACGCGTCATACATGGGGATTTCGATACCTCGAATACAACATAAGAGGCATTATCGGACGTTGCGGGGCGGTCGCGATTGCTCGGTAATTGCCGCTCTTCCCACCTGCTGGTCTATGCCGGCAGTTCCATGAAGACGCCGATGCGACGGAACTTTTCGTAGCGGCTATCAACCAGTTCCTGGCCCGTTTTCGTTTCCAATTCGGTGAGCGTTCGCGACAGATAAGTCTTCAGCCGCGATGCCATTTGGTGGTGATCGCGATGCGCGCCGCCGAGCGGTTCTTCGAGCACGTCATCGACGACTCCAAGCTTCTTCAAATCGCGGCTGGTGAAGCGCAGTGCGGCGGCGGCTTTGGGTGCATGTTCATGACTCTTCCAGAGGATTCCGGCGCAGCCTTCGGGGCTGATCACGCTGTAGTAGGCATGCTCCAAAACCGCCACTTTGTCGCCGACGCCGATCCCCAGTGCACCGCCTGATCCGCCTTCGCCGATGACGACACAGATGACCGGCGTCTTCAGCCGGCTCATCATGAACATGCTCTCGGCGATGACTTGGGCCTGGCCGCGCTCTTCCGCACCGATTCCAGGGTAAGCGCCGGGTGTATCGATAAAACAAATTAGCGGCAGTCGGTACTTTTCGGCCAATCGCATTTTGACCATCGCCTTGCGATAGCCTTCGGGGTGCGCACAACCGAAGTGGCACGCGGCGCGCTCTTTGTACGTTCGCCCCTTTTGGTGTCCGAGCACCATCACCTTGAAGCGGTCCAGTTTGGCGAAACCCGAAAGCATCGCGCGATCGTCGCCAAAGTGTTTGTCGCCGTGCAGTTCGACAAACTCATCGAATGCCAAGTTCAAGTAGTCTCGCGTGTAGGGACGGTTCTTATGGCGAGACACTTGAACGGTCTGCCACGCGTTCAACGTGCTGTACGTTTCGCGAAGTTGTTTGACCAACTCGAGCCGCAGCGATCGCATTTCCGTTTCGACTTCGTCGGTCCGATCGGTCTGACGTTCAAGCGTTGCGATACGTTCTTCCAGAATCGCAATGTTCGATTCAAATTCTAGTCCAGGGCCGCCACTCATTATCGTCCTCCCGTTGCTTGTTGACCGCTGCCGTCGTCGTCATCATCCAGTAGTCCCTGGTCCTTCATCAACATGTCCTCGGCACCTCGGATGCCCGGCATGCTGTCAAAGACACTGATCTTCGGTTTGCGAGGCCGTTTGTTGAAGATTTCAATACCGCGCAATACCTTCAGAAACTCCCACATCGACGGCGGGCGACTGTCTGGTTTCTTGGCCATCATGCTTTTGACCAAGTCTGCAAACTCGCGGCTGACGTTGTCGTTGTGAACGATGGGGCTGGGGACCGATGCGGTCAAGTGTTTGTTTAGCAAGTCGTTGGGCGTATCGCCCGTATACGGCGGTTTGCCGGTTACCAATTCATAGAGGACGCAGCCGAACGCGTAGATATCCGTTCGCTCATCGCACACCTTACGACGAATTTGTTCGGGGGCCATGTAACTGCGTGTACCCCGAGCGACCTTCGAACTGTAGAGCAGCTTGCTCAAGCCCGTTTTCTTTTTTTCAGAAATCGTAAAGTCAATCAGCTTCACAACCCCTTCGCGGCTGACCAGAAAATTATCCGGCTTGATATCGAGGTGAATCCAATTCTTGGTGTGCATGTAATACAAACCCTCGGCTGCTTGTTCGACGATCTTGTCAAGCATGAAGGCGAGTGATTCAGGTCCGCGACGGAGCGCCTGCTTCATGTTCAGTTCGCTGAACAATTCGAGCACCAGGTAGACGCGTCCATTGTCTTCGCGATAGTCGATGACCTTGATGATCCGCGGACTGGCCAAATCCTTGGCGACGTTGTACTCGTGCTTCAGCAGCGCGATCTCTGCCTTGTCGGCCTTGTTCTCACGCAGCATTTTCAACGCAAAGCGGTCTTGCGTGTTTTCGTCAATCGCTTCCCAGATATCCGCTGTACTGCCTTGACGGATCAAACGGGCAAGTCGGTACGGGCCAAGGAAGTCGCGTGATTTCGACATGGATCAGATGGCTGGGAACGGAAGATGAAGGGCGATGCAATCAATATTGTCGGTCAGGTAATTCGACATGATAACGCAAGCTTTCACCACCCGGGTAGTTCGCCCGCCGACGCCCCTGGATTACGTTTGGGCCAATACCTGCTGGTAAAGACGGCGAATTTCGCGTGTCATGGTCTGGTGGCGGAATTGGTCGGTAAAACGCGACTGCCCTTCCCCGCCCATCCGACGTCGCATCGCTTCGTCCGCGGCCAAGGAAACCATCGCCTGGGCTAATCCGGAAATGTCCTGGGGATCGACCAAGAATCCCGTCTCGCCGTTGATCGCAACCTCACGGGCCCCGTCGACGTCGTAGCTAATGATCGGTTTGCCAGCGATCAAAGCTTGGGGAAGCGCGCGGGCAAGCCCCTCTCGATAGGACGTGTGGGCAAGCACATCCATTGCACCAATCAGCGACGGCACTTCTGCTGGCGGCACCAGTCCGGCAAACACAAAGTGATCGCCCAGGCCCATGGATGCGATCTGCTGCTGAAGTTCGGAGCGTAGGATCCCATCGCCGACCAGCAAGAATCGAACGTTCGGATTCTGGCGAACAACGTCTGCCGATGCCTCCACCAAATCTTTGTGCCCTTTCAGGTGAAAGAGTCTGGCAATCTTCCCGATCACGACATGGTCATCGGTGAAGCCAAAACGATTTCGTATCTCCGTTCGATGGTCATTCGCGTTGACGAACGGTTCCACGTCCATGCCGCTGTAGATGGTTTGAAACTTTTCTCGTGGTGCAACGCCCGCGTCGACCATCAGGTCGGTCATCGCATCGGCAACGCTGACCATGCGATGGCAACGACGGGCGGCCCAGCGTTCGCATCGTTTAAAAAACTCTCGCGCAGCAAATGATTGATAGGGATGAAAGGGGGCACCATGAACCGAGTGAATGACCGCTGGAACATGCTCGCCCCAAGCGACGGCGCGTCCAAGGAGTCCGCCTTTGGCGCTGTGGGTGTGAACGACATCGGGGCGGAAATCGCGAATCGCTGCTCGAATGTCTCGACTTGCTTTCCAGTCACGCGCCGGATGGATCGAACGACGCAAACTGTCCAACATGCGAATCGGCAACTCCCCTGCCCTACCCTCGCTTAACAGGTCTCCTTCGGGGCCCACCGCCGGCCCCGTGATCAAGAGCACGTCGTCCGCGTGATCGCGGATCAAGTCCAAGCAATTCAGTAGCGTATTCTCTTGCGCACCACCGATGATCATACGTGTGATGACGTGAGCAATTCGCACGACAAGTTACTCTTGCGACGAGTTTGAAAATGGCAATCCGTTAGAACGCTGTCTTAAAGCGCTCGGATGCGACGGATCAGTGCCATCGCCTCTTGAGCCTTGTCGATGCCGCCAGCCAAGCGAACGAACTCGACGGCTGCTTCCAAGAGTTCGATTCCCACAACCGCATCGGAATCGTTTGTGGGCGATGTGGCACGCGAACGTCGCGCCGAACGGATTGATGTTGTAGAGGAATCCAGCGACGCAGTGTTGTCGTCGCCAACAACTTTCGTTGCTTTCGTCTTCGACTTTGTCGATCCTTTGGGGCGGCCACGTCGCTTGGCGACGGGTTTTCCCGCTTGCTTGCGTTGCTTCACTTTGACGCTGGCGACGTCACCGACTTTGACTCCGTATCCGGACAAGGCGGCGACCACATCGATATTTCGGGCGCCCGGATTCGCTTCGAGGTAGTCACGAATACGCTGGCTCTTGCTGATCATCGGGTTCCCCTTGCCTGCTGACTTGTGCCGACCCGTCGAGCCTGATTCGACAACCGTTTGGTCATTTGAATCATCCAGTTGTTCCGATTCGTCATCGGGCTGAGGTGCTGAGTCAAACATAGTGCAGTTAAAAAAGATGCGAGTTTTCACTTTCGGCCAAGATCCGAAACAATCGACATAAGTTTAGGTCTTTGCCAGAAGAGTCGCGACCGTGTCCGACCGGGGCTTCGCTTAAGAGTCTTATTTCCAACGCCTTCTTTGGCTTTACGGCAGTATTATCTACAATCGCCACATGACCGAGCCTGCCGAGAACTACCCCAATCCGCCCTTCCCCGCCGCGATGGCACCTTTGCCGTCCGAGAGGTTGGCGATGGATCGATTGCCCAGTGTCGTTAACAGTGTCGTTACGGGGGCGATCGAGACCTGTGTTGTTATGTCGCCGGGACGTGGTCAAGCGGGAGCGATGGTCAAAGCGATGTCGCCCGACGCCACCGTGATCCAGTGGTACGTCGATTCATTTCGAGCCGCTCAATCGACAGCGATCGTTGCCCAAGGCGACATCAAGATCGACGTGGTTTGTTCTTCCGATCTGCCCGAGATTGCCGTCGATTTGGCCGTCCTGCCAGTGCTGAAAAACGGCGAAGCGGAAATGAATCGTGACCTGTTGCAACAGGCTTACCAGCGGCTTCGCGTCGGCGGGCACTTGATTGCCGCGGTCAATGCGCCGCGCGACAAGTGGTTGCTCACCCAGATGCAATCGATGTTTTCCAAGGTCCACTGCCACAGCGATCAAGACGGCTGGGCGTACGTTGGGAAGAAGCAGGGTGAGCTGAAAAAAGTGCGTTCGTTTGATGCGGAGATCGAGTTTCTTGTCGATGGTCGTGTCATGAAAACCTTCTCACGTCCATCGGTGTTTTCGCACCGATCAATCGACACGGCGGCGAGGGTGATGATCCGTGAAGTCGCGATACCGTCGGGCGCGAACGTGTTGGAATTGGGTTGTGGCAACGGCGCCGTCGCGATGGCCGCAGCCGTCCGGTCCGTGACCGGCCATGCGTATGCCGTCGACTGCAACGCTCGCGCGATCGAGTGCGTCACGCGTGCGATGGACGCCAACGAGATACGCAACATGACGCCAATCCTAAACCATGACGGTGTGTTGCCTGATGTTCCACCTTGCGACATTGCGCTGCTGAATCCACCCTACTATGGTGATTTCGCGATCGCCGCCCATTTCATTCGGACCGCATCGGCCAAGCTAAAGCCCGGTGGTGATGTTTGGGTCGTCACCAAACAGACCGACAAGTACGAAAACCAATCTTGGCCGGGACTCGTTTGGCACTCGGTCATCCAGGCACAAGGTTATGACTTGATCAACTATCGGAAGCCGGTTGCGTCTTAGACGAAAGCTCTTGGTAACAACGAAAAACGGCGGCTCCGTTTGGAGTCGCCGCTTTCGATTTTCAAGTGAGTTGATGCCTGGTTAGGCGCCGAATTCCAAGCGTCGATAGCCCAGTTGCTGCTGCAAGCGGTTCACGATCGACGTGTGCATTTGGCTGACTCGCGATTCCGACAGATCCAATGTCGCGCCGATTTCCTTCATTGTCAATTCTTCGTAGTAGTAAAGAATGATGATCAGGCGTTCGTTTCGGTTCAGACCCTTGGTGACCAATCGCATCAGGTCATTCTTCTGTACGCGAATCGTCGGGTCTTCACCCTTCTTATCTTCGAGTACGTCGATCTCGCGGACGTCTTTGTAGCTGTCGGTTTCGTACCACTTTTTATTCAGCGATACGACACCAACGGCGTTGGCATCCGATTGCATTTTCTCGATCTCGGCGATCGGAAGTTCCATGTGCTCGGACAATTCGGCGACGGTCGGAGCGCGGCCGTGTTTGGTCTCGAGCGCCTTTTTCGCAGCAGCCAACTTGCTGGCTTTGCTGCGAACCAAGCGAGGAACCCAGTCCATCGTGCGAAGTTCGTCCAACATCGCACCGCGAATTCGCGGCACACAGTAGGTTTCGAACTTGACGCCACGATCCATGTCGTACGCATCGATTGCGTCCATCAAGCCGAAGATGCCAGCGCTGATCAGGTCGTCAAGCTCGACACCGTCGGGGAGACGTTGCCAAATTCGCTCGCCGTTGTAGCGGACCAAGGGCATGTAACGCTCAACCAACCGATTTCGGAGGTCCTCATAATCGAGAGCATCCTTTTCCAGCTTCTTGAACTCTTGCCAGACTTGTAGGATCTCGTCGTCGGCTGTGGCTGTCGCTGCCATCCAATCCTCCGTGAAAGTTTATGTATCGCAGCGTCGTGCTGCACTGGCTTCGGCCAAGAGAAGTGTCTTCGCCGAAACCCACCGTTAATCCAACTGATTGTTCACCGAAAGTGAATCCGCTGAACAATCTCACATCCTTCGCAACGAGAATCCGTCGGCGTTCATGCCAGCATGGATCTTCGTCTCAACTTCATCCTCACTCGCCGATCGAGAAGACAGCCTTGTCATCTCATTCGCCACGCGATTCTGTACTCTTTGTTGCCGCGTCGGTCATTCCGCTGCGGTACCATTCCACTCGAGCCCGAAAACTTCTCTCGATCGAATCACGGACCAAATAGTCGGTGATCCAACCCGCGACGTATCCGAACGCTGCAAACGCGATCATTGCCACAATGGCTTCGCTTGTGACGTGTCCCGCTAGTTCGCCGTTGACTGCACCCCGCAGGACCACCAGGGCCATGGCGAGAGCACCAAGTGATGCGGCAAAACTTCGTGACACGTTACTGTTCGTTTCGTCAAAGTCGTCGTGTTAAGTGTTCTGGGTTGGTTCGTCCCGGCAAAAAAAGAATTGCTCAAGTCAATTTTGTTTTTCGCGAAACGCCTCAGTTTCAGTATCGGATGTTCCGGGGCGGATCATCAGTCTTTCTTTTTTAATTCTTTCACGCAGCTTCGATGCGATCGAGCGTCATGCGGGCTGGCAACAGCCGTGACAATAAATATTCACGTTCGGCCGTCGCAATGTCGTCGGGCACCTGTTGTCCGTTGGTGACATAGCTAAGTGGAATCCCTGCGAAGCCATCGTTCGCGGCGATCGCGGACAGCACACCGGCGGTGTGCGGTGTCTCGTCAAGCTTTGTCAGGATTGCCGATGTGGGTTGAACGGGCGCAAAGCCGTCCAGGGTTGTCTTGATGACGCTTGCCGAACTATTGCTGCTCAAGACTAAGTGAGTCTCGTCGGGCTGAGCGCTGTGTAGCATTTCAACCAGTTGATCGATGCGTGCATCGCTTCGCGGGCTGCGACCGGCTGTGTCAATCAGAATCAGGTCCACGTCGCCGAGTCGATCGAGGGCTGGACGCATCTGGTTCGCTGTCTCGACGACCTCCATCGGCAGATCCATGATTTCGGCGTAGGCCTTTAATTGTTGGACCGCTGCGATTCGGAACGTATCGATGGTCAGCAATCCGACGCGGCGGCGGGCTTCGATTCGAAAGCCTGCGGCTAGCTTTGCAACGGTCGTCGTTTTACCGACTCCGGTCGGGCCAACCAGGGCAACGATGCGTCGATCGCCAGGTTGAGTCAAAATCGGGTTTCCGATCCGCAGTTCTCGTCCGATCGTTCGCTGCAAGTGTTCGAGCCAGGGTGTGCCGGAGACAAAGTTCCCGCCCGGCGCGTCACCCAAACCGGCGGCAAAGCTGGCCGTCGCAGTCAACCATCGATCGGCGGTTCGCTGTGCGACACCTGCGCTAAGCAGTTCTTCGCGAAAGGCTTGCAGTGGGATCGGCAACGACGAGGTGCTGCTTGGTTGTTCACCAAAGTACCCTTCCCTGCCCTGATCCAGATTGGCCGGCGCGTGGCGGACTGGCGAGTTGTGGGTTGGCACATGCTGTGTCATGCGAATCGAAGCAACGTCCATTGCCGGGGCGGCAAGTTTCGTTTTGGTGGTGGCCACGGATTTTTCGTTGTCTTTCAAGCCCGCGGTAACTTCGACATAGGTTCGCCCGAGCCAGCCCATCCATCCGTCGCGGACCTGCCGCGTGTGCAGCACGGAGGCATCCGGACCCATCTGGTGACGGATCTGTTCCAAAGCGTCTTGCAAACTTGCCGCTCGAAAGGTGCGAATATGCATGGGGGGAACGTCGGAAAAATGGAAATGGAAAGTAAACCGTGGCGGCATCAGTCGATCCGCCATGGAAAAGGACTCTGGCGATCGAGCGTTATTGGTCGCTGATCACGCCGTGAGATTCGATTTTTGTGTCTTGTGTGATTTCGTTGTACGAAAGGACTCGCAGTCGCGGCAATGCCGACGCAGCAATTTGTCGGAGCCCCGGTCGAATTCGAGGACTGACCAGAACGATCGGTGGCCGACCCGCCGTGACTAGCTTCTTAACGCCTTCGCGAATCTTGTCGCAAGTCGTATCGATGGCCGCAGGACTCATTCGGATAAACAATCCGCGTTCGTTGTGTTCGATTCCGGCGGCAATGCGATCTTCCATCGCCGGATCAAGCGCCAGGACGTGCAGTCGGCTCTGCTCGTCGCGATACCGAGAGCTGATGGTTCTTGCCAAACGATGGCGAACGTATTCGCAAAGCCAAACGGGATCTTTCGTCCGGCCGGCAAAGTCGCCAAGCGTTTCCATGATGATGCCAAGCTGACGAATGGGAACGTCTTCGCGAAGCAGCAGATGCAGAACCTGTTGAACGTCACTGATTTTCATCAGGCCCGGGACCAGTTCGTCCACCACGGTCGGGGATGCTTCGCGCAATTCATCGATCAAGTGTTTCGTCGCATCTCGCGACAAGAGTTCGTCGGCGTGTCGACGGGCCAGTTCTTGCAAGTGCGTCGCCAGCACCGCGCCCGGTTCGACCGTTGTGTATCCATAGATTGCTGCTTGTTCGCGGCGCATCGGATCGATCCAGACGGCCGGTTCGCCGAAGGTTGGATCGCGAGTGGGTTCGCCGTCGATGACACCCGTCGTGTGGCCGCTGTCGATCGCCAGCAAACGATCGGGAAGCAATAAAGCCTGTCCGATCGGATTGCCTTGGATTCGAATTTCGTATTCGAACTGGCCCAGCGTCATTTCGTCGCGAACGCGTACCTTGGGCAGGATAACGCCGATGTCGGCGGCGATCGCATTGCGGACGCCCGTGATTCGCTGCATCAGGTCGCCACCGCGCGCCGGATCGGCGAGGCTGAGCAATCCCAAGCCAATGGAAATCTCCATGGGATCGATCGACAAGAAATCTTCGACGCGTTTTTCGGGCGGCGCTGCTGCGGCAACGCGTTTCGCTTCGGCGGCGCTCGCGTCGTCGACGCCCTGCTTGGCCGTTTGACGATTCATCACCACTGCCAAGCCGATGCATCCGATGCCAAGAGTGGCCATTGGGATCGCAGGCAAGTTGGTGATGATCAACAGCATCAGGAATCCGCCAGCAACGAACAGAGCTTTGGGATTGCCGAACAATTGTTGCAGGAACTGAGTTGGCAAGCTCGCCTTCTTTGCGCTCCGTGTGACCAGCAAGCCAGCGGCCAAAGAGATCAAGAGAGCAGGCACTTGGCTGACCAGTCCGTCGCCAATCGTTAACTTCGTGAATAGGGCTGCGGCTTCGGTCACGGTCATGCCCGCGTGCATGACGCCGATGTACAGACCGCCGATCACGTTGACGAACGTGATCACGATGCCGGCGACCGCATCACCGCGAACAAACTTACTGGCACCGTCCATCGCCCCATAAAAGTCGGCTTGGCCGGCAACTTCTTCGCGACGTGATTGGGCTTGTTTTTCGTCGATCAAACCAGCATTCAAATCGGCGTCGATCGCCATTTGGCGACCCGGCATCCCATCCAATGCAAATCGGGCGGCGACTTCACTGATCCGGGTAGCACCTTTGGTGATCACGATGAATTGAATCAAGACGATGATCACGAAAATGATCACGCCGACCTCAATTCGGTCTCCAGCGACGAATTCGCCAAAGCTCTCGATCACTCCCCCGGCCGCGCCCAGCCCTTTGCCATCGGCACCCGTCAAAATCAATCGCGTCGTCGCAACGTTCAACACCAACCGCGCCAATGTTGTGGCGAGCAGCAGGGAAGGAAAAACGCTGAACTCCAACGGAGTGGAGATGTAAATCGTCGTCACCAAGACGATCACACCAATCGTGATGTTGGCAGCCAGCAACAAGTCCATCAGCGCCGGTGGCAGCGGAACGAGGATGACGACCAAGCAACCGATGATGCCCAGGGGCAACACCAGGTCGCGGTACTTCATCAAGAACTGCATCGGGAATCCTTTCCGCTTACCAACTTTGTTGGCAATTTCTATTGCCAGCCAAGTTCGGAAAGTAAAGGAAAGGTGGAAACCGGTCCAGAGAAGTTAGTCTCGCGATCGGCTCGTTGCAGTTTCACGCTGGACGGTGTGTTTGTTTCACGGCCTTTGACTTCGGCGGTGACGGCGAATTATGAGCGGAATCGAGCAAATGTTCGGATGCTTGTACGGTGGTATCAGGAGCATCGAGCAGCGGCAAAAGTTTTGCCCGAATCGCTTCGATCGAAGGCAGGTCGGAGAGTTCGATTCGCATCGTGGGGACGCCGACCGTTTCTAAAGCGGACCTCAGAAAATCAGCTTGCGCGCATTGGCGCCGTCCCGAGAGCATTCCAACTTGGACTGCACAAACTGACCGCCCCGTTCGTAGTTCAACAACCAAAAAACTGATTCGCTTGAGGTTCAATCGAACCGCGTCCGCAATATTCGCGGATGCGTTTGTGATTTGTACAACATCGCTGACGCGTGTCTTTGGGCAAATGATCGCTCGACCATTCACGGCGTCGACTAGATGTTGATAACACTTGATTTCTTCCGCACTCAAAAACACTGAGCGTCGTTCAATCGGAAGCGTCTTCACCGAAGCCTTCGAGAAGTCCGTTCGATCACGCTTGATGAATTTAAATACCGCATCCACCCAATTCGTCTGGGTTTGGTTTGGCATGTCCCGTTTCTCCGTCCCACAAAGAAATTCGACATCAACAACGAAGTCTCCTGGGAGAGTCGCAACGTTTCTCGCGGCACGTTGTCGCGGTTGATCCATAAAGCCTACCCGCAACGCTGTTCATAATGAAGCGTATCCCCGCTGTAGATGGAGATACTGCGCGCATCGCCCCCTTGGCGGTTCGACCGTTGACCTGGATGGTGGCGTGACGGGCCGCACTTGCTGGGCCCGCAAAGGGGGGGCGCCCAGCGCCGTGCGTTTGACGGCAAGTCGCTTCGGCGGCGACTTGGCGTTCCTAGCGGGGTACTATCGTACCAGTTCGATCTACTCGCGGGGAAATTGTCTAAGCCTTCGACGGCAGCGTTCGCATCGAAAGAACGCCATTGATGCCTCGAATTGCCGCGACGGTTTCCTCCGAAATGTCGCCGTCCAAGTCAATGATGGTGTAGGCGATGTCGCCCCGCGACTTGTTCAGAAGGTCTGCGATATTTAATCCCGCGTTGGCTAGCAATGTCGAAATCTGGCCGACCATGTTAGGCACATTCGCATTCGCAATGGTGATCCGTGTGCCACCGTTTCGAGGCATGAAGGCTTCGGGGAAGTTCACCGCGTTGACGACGGTGCCGTCATCCAGAAAGTCGCGAACGCTGTCTGCCACCATGACAGCACAGTTTTCTTCGGCTTCGTTCGTCGACGCACCCAAGTGCGGAAACGCTAGCACCTTTGGGTGCTTCATCAGTTCGGCCGTCGGAAAGTCAATCACGTAGGTGCTGGTGTGTCCCTTGTTGAGTGAGGCTAGAACCGCGGTGTCGTCACAGATGCCACCGCGTGCAAGGTTCACGATAATGCCTCCCTTGGGCATCAGTTTCAGTCGCTCGGCACTAACGATGCCTCGCGTCGCGTCGATCAGCGGCACGTGGACGGTGACGGCATCGCACTGGGTGAACAAATGGTCCAGGCTGATTGCTTTTTCGACACCGCTGGAAAGTTGCCACGCGCTTTGCACCGAAATCAGAGGGTCATAACCGACAACTTTCATGCCCAGCGACAATGCTGCGTTGGCAACACGAACTCCGATCGCGCCCAGTCCGATCACGCCCAATGTTTTCGACGGAAGTTCCGATCCGACGAAATTCTTCTTGCCCGCTTCGACTGCAACGGAGATCGCTGCGTCGTCACCTTCGATCCCCGATGCGAACTTCATCGCGGAATTGATGTTTCGCGATGCCATCAGCAAACCGGCCAGCACCAATTCTTTGACCGCGTTCGCGTTTGCGCCCGGCGCGTTGAACACGGGAACGCCCCGACTGGACATCTGATCCACCGGAATGTTGTTGACGCCCGCACCGGCCCGCCCGATCGCTTTGACCGAATCGGGAATCACCATGTCGTGCATCTTGAACGATCGCAACAGGATGCCGTCGGGTTGGCTGATCTCGGATCCGATCTCGTAGTCTTCACGGGGAAGACGTTGCAAACCAAGCGAAGAAATATTGTTCAGCGTCAGAATCTTGTACATGGACAACAAAGGGCGTTAGGAGTGAATGTGAATGAAGCAATGGGGGCAAAAGCACTTCCCCGAAAGGCCAGCAACGCCAGGACGATTCCCGGCGTGGGCAAGATGCGACGGGACACTAGCCATTCTTCTTGGCGAAGTCGTCCATAAAGCTAGCGAGTGCCTGTGCACCTTCGCGAGGCATCGCGTTGTAGACGCTGGCGCGGATTCCGCCAACGCTGCGATGACCCTTCAGGTTCTGCAAGCCGTTTTTGCTCGCTTCAGCGACGAACGACGCCAGCAGATCTTCGCTCGGCAGGTTGAATGTCGCGTTCATCGTCGATCTGCAATCGACCTGTGCGTGTCCGAGATAGAATCCCGCGTGCTTGTCAATCACGTCGTACAACAGTTTCGCTTTCTCGCGATTCTGCGATTCCATCGCGGCCAGGCCACCGATGTCGTTGGTCAGCCACTTCGCGACTTTGCCTAGAACGTAAATCGGGAATGTCGGCGGTGTATTCCACATCGATTCATTTTCGGCGTGGTTGCGATAGAGCAAGTAGCCCGGCAACTTGTCACAGCCTTTGGCGAGCAAATCGCGTCGAATGATCACGACGGTAACGCCCGCGGGACCTGCGTTTTTCTGGGCACACGCGTAAATCAGTCCGTACTTGTCGATGTCCAAAGGACGTGACAGAAAATCGCTCGACGCGTCGCTGATCAACGGAACGTTGTCAGGACACGCGGGTTCGGATTGAAACTGAACGCCCTGGATTGTTTCGTTGCTGCAGTAATACAAGTAGGCGGCATCGTCCTTGACTTGATAATCGCTGCTGGTCGGCACGCGGTCGAAGTTCGATTCGGCGGCGGAGTAGATCGTGTCAACGGTGCCTTCTTTTTTGGCTTCGCCGATTGCTTTCTTGCCCCATGCGCCCGTCAGCAGGTATTGAGCCGACTTGCCGCTATCGCGAAGCAAGTTTGCGGGGATCATCGAGAACTGAAGTGCAGCGCCACCCTGCAGGAACAAGACCGCGTATTGATCTGAAATGCCCAACAGCGACCGAATCGATGCTTCGGCCTGTTCCATGATTTCGATGAAAACCTTGCCTCGGTGGCTCAGTTCCATGACGGATGCACCGGCACCAGGCAAACATAGCAGTTCGTCCTGGACTTCCTGTAGCACCGAAACCGGTAGCACGGCCGGGCCGGCCGAAAAATTGAAGACCCGCTCAGTGGTCGCGGTGGCACTCATGGTTTCTGAGTTTCCTAGAGGAAAGGGTATCATTGGGGATACGCGTCCCAGCCCAACGGTTTTTCAATCCCGATCGCGGGGCCGCGTTTGATCCGAGATTCTATGCTTCCCGCCAAAGGTGCGGAAGGTTGCGACTTCCCCCAACCCGCCACGAGACAGCAAAATGGTCCCTGATCCCGCGTCGACATCGGCCAATGCCGAATTTCGAGCCGATGCAACCACGTCGCAACGGGCGATCGAGTTGGCCGCGACGCTGTTGGATCAGGCTGCTGCGCTGCAAACGCCCCAGGAGCGTCGCCAGCAGGCCGAATTGGATCGGATGATCGGGCATCCGGCCGATAAAGCAACCTTGGTCGAAATGACGGACCAAGCTTTTCGAACGCACTCTCCCGCCCGCGTCGCGGACCAATTGACGCACTTGCTTGACGTCCAGGGCGTTCCGCGATTTTTCAATCCCATTGAACAGGCGATGTTGAGGGGCTTTCAATCGTTCGGCGAATACTTGCCCGGTGTGGCCGTTCCGTTGGTCAAAGAGAAGATGCGGCGGGAAACCGCCAACGTGATTCTGCCCGCGGAACCGGAGCTGCTATCCGAACACCTTCGCAATCGCCAAAGTCACGGCGTCGGTATGAACGTCAATCTGCTGGGTGAAGCCGTTTTGGGCGAAGGCGAAGTTCGCACTCGGATGCATCGCTATACCGAAGCCCTGCGTTTGCCAGATGTCCGTTGCATGTCGGTGAAGATCTCGACCCTCGACAGCCAAGTGTCATCCATCGCCCGGCGGCACACCATTGACCGAGTCTCCGATCGATTGGAATCGTTGTATCGAACGGCGGCTCGCGAAGTGGATCGGGCGACCGGCCAAGGAAAGTTCATTTATTTGGACATGGAAGAGTATCGCGACCTCTATCTGACAGCGGACATCCTTTGCCAAACGCTCGATAGACCGGGCCTGGAAAATGTCCGGGCCGGCATCGCGTTGCAAGCCTACATTCCCGATTCGTTTCATGTGATGAACCGTTTGATCGAATGGTCGGCGCGGCGGGTTGCAAACGGTTGCACCGGATTGACCATCCGTTTGGTCAAGGGTGCCAATCTGGAAATGGAGCGAGTCGAAGCATCGATCGCCGGGCACGCCCAGGCTCCGTATCGCACCAAGTTGGAAACGGATGCTAACTACAAGCGAATGTTGCGAAGCCTGATCGATGCGGCCCAACAGGGTTTTGTTCGTGTCGGACTGGCTTCCCACAATCTGTTTGACGTCGCGCTCGGATTGATTTGGTCCGATGCGATCAAGGACACCGAAGCGATTCAAATCGAAATGCTCGAAGGGATGGCCAACCATCAACGTCGGGCGATTGAAGAGCACGTTGGCGCTATGCTGCTGTATGCGCCTGCGTGTCTTCGCGAAGAGTTTCTCAATGCGATCGGCTATCTGATTCGACGATTGGATGAGAATACGGGGCCACAGAACTTTCTTCGTCATGCGTATCGACTGGAATCGAACAGTCCCGAGTTTCGATCCTTGGCCGACGATTTTCGCGACGCGCTGGATTCGGCTTCAACGGTTTCGTCATCGCCACGGCGAAACATCGACCGGCATGCGCAACCGCCCTGCCCTGCACCGGCCGATGATTGGTCGGCGTTCGTCAATGAACCCGATACCGATTGGGCTGTGCCTGCGAACTCGCAATGGGCGCAAATGATTCTCGATAATTGGATCGTTCGTTGTGACGACCAAGCGACCAATGTCGAACTGTGGATCGGTAACACCAAGGCGGATCGGGATCCTGGCCAAGTGCGGTTGTCCTACGATCCGTCGCGACCCCAGCGCGTGGTCAGTCGATATCAATCAGCCACGCTGGATCAGGTGCAAGCCGCCGTATCGCTTGCCCACGACGGGTTGGATTCTTGGAGTGCAACGTCGATCACGGATCGACACGAAATCCTGCGACGGGTCGCTCAATTGATCCGCCAGCGGCGCGACGACTTGATCGGCGCGATGGTAGCCGATGGCGGCAAAACGATCTTGGAAGCCGACCCCGAAGTCAGCGAGGCGATCGATTTTTGTGAGTTCTATCCGCTGACCGTCGCCGATTGGCTTCACTGCACCACCGTCCGATGCGAAGCTCGTGGTGTGGTTGCCGTGATCACGCCGTGGAACTTTCCGCTGGCCATTCCGTGTGGCGGGATCGCGGCAGCCATCGCGTGTGGCAATACGGTGATCTTGAAACCCGCTTCGGAAACGGTTTTGGTTGCCGCCCTGCTTTGCCAAGCGTTCTGGGACGCAGGCGTGCCCCGCGATGTGTTGCAAATGATTCCCTGTGAGGATGCGGACGCCGAATCCGGTTTG
This sequence comes from Rubripirellula tenax, assembly GCF_007860125.1. Taxonomy (NCBI): domain Bacteria; kingdom Pseudomonadati; phylum Planctomycetota; class Planctomycetia; order Pirellulales; family Pirellulaceae; genus Rubripirellula; species Rubripirellula tenax. The sequence continues at coordinate 1,337,460 of NZ_SJPW01000002.1, read as the reverse complement.
GTCGCCAACCCGCAAATCGATACCGTGATGCTGACCGGCGGAACTTCCACTGCCAAACGCATGTTGGTGGTGCGTCCCGATCTGCACCTGCTGGCCGAAACCGGTGGCAAGAATGCAACGATCGTTACGGCGATGGCCGACCGCGATTTGGCGGTCAAACATGTCATTCACTCGGCGTTCGGCCATGGCGGTCAAAAGTGCAGTGCCACGTCGTTGTTACTGCTAGAAAAAGAAGTCTTCAACGATCCCAAATTTCGGGCCATGTTGGCCGACGCGGTCGACAGCATCCCCGTCGGTTCCGCTTGGGAACTGTCTACGAAAATGGGGCCACTGATCGGTCCACCCGGGGAGACGTTGGCACGCGGGATGAAGACGCTCGAAGATGATGAAACTTGGTTGGTCGTCCCCGAGCACATTGTCGGCCAACCGAATCTGTATCGGCCCGGCGTCAAGTGGAACGTCCAGTCGGGCGGCTACACGCACATGAACGAATTGTTCGGGCCGGTACTTGGTGTGATGCCGTTTTCTCGGTTGGAAGAAGCGATCGAGATCGTTCGTTCGACAGGCTACGGGCTGACCAGTGGACTCGAAAGTCTCGACGAGCGTGAAATCGAATTGTGGAAGCAGTCCGTTCACGCCGGCAATCTCTACATCAATCGTTCCACCACGGGCGCGATCGTGCTGCGTCAACCGTTCGGCGGCGTCGGCTTGAGCGCGTATGGCCCCGGCGTCAAAGCGGGCGGTCCGCACTATGTCCTGGCACTGATGCGAATCAGCGACGAGGCAAACGTATCAGATGCCAATGACCTACCCGTCCACGATGAACCCTACCCGTCGTCGGCGCTGCGGGATTGGTTGTCGGGTTTGTCGGGCGAGCGTCTTGATGCCGATCTTCGGCCGATACTTTCGCGAATGATCACGGACAGTTGCGCGGCGATGGAGTCCGAATTTTCTCGCAGCCACGATACGGTACGATTGCTCGGTCAAGACAATTTGCGTCGATACCGCTGCGTGCCGGCAATGACCATTCGAGTCGAGGTGGACGATTCGCTTCGTGACGCGCTGGTCGCGTTGATCGCGGCGGTCTCGGTTGGGACACCCGTCACGTTATCCAGCGATCCCGACACACCCGATTCATGGAGCGAGTGGTTCGATGCGATCGCCGACGCGGTCCCCGGGTTGGTGGAACCGATCGACGAATCGGATGAAGCATTGGCCGATCGAATCGAATCGGGTGACGTCAAGCGAATGAGGCGATTGAACGCAAACAGATGCCAGCGAAGATCAGCGGTCGCTTGCGCGACAGAGTTCGTCACCGTCATCAGCGAACCCGTCCTGGCGGAAGCGAAAATCGAATGCCTGCGTTACTTGGACGAGCAGTCGATTTCACACGACTACCATCGATACGGCAACCTCGGTCGTCGCAGCGAAGAATCAAGGCGGCCTATCGCGTGATCGCCGCAGCAGATTTTTCGATCAGCTTTTCGACAAAAAAGTCTCGCGTCCGTTTCCGGCCGTAGGTGCCTCCGTCGCTGTGGCCCATTCCCGGGATCATCAGGAAATCGAATCGCTTATCCGCCTTGATCAGCGCGTCGACCAATCGCAGCGTGGATTCGGGCGGAACATTTTCATCGAGTTCGCCAACCAACAAAAGCAGATCGCCGCTAAGGTTTGCAGCGTTGTCGATGTTGCTGGATCGACCATAGTGCGGGCCGACCGGCACGCCCATCCATTGTTCGTTCCACGATGCTTTGTCCATCCGGTTGTCGTGGCATCCGCACGAAGCGACGGCCGCTTTGTAAAAGTCACCATGGAACAGCAGCGCGCCGCACGCGTTTTGTCCGCCTGCCGAAGTACCGTAGATTCCGACTCGTGAAAGGTCCATCGCGGGATGCTGCTTGGCGGCCTGACGCATCCATGCAATCCGATCCGGAAAGCCGGCATCTTTCAGATTGTGCCAACAGACATCATGAAACGCCTTCGATCGGTTTGCCGTCCCCATTCCGTCGATGCGCACGACGATGAAACCCAGTGAAGTCATCTCGCTATACCACGGCGCGTTCCGATATCGTTTCGGCACATGCGAATCGTGCGGTCCCGCGTAGATTGATTCGATCACCGGGTAACGTTTTTTCGAATTCGGATCATAGCCGTTGGGAAAACAGATCAGGCCCCAAATGTCGGTGGTGCCATCGCGTCCTTTGGCGACGAATCGCGTCGGGAGCGACATTGTCGAGTCCGTCGGCACGACGCGTTTCGCTTCCGCAAGCGTCGCAAGTAAGGCACCGTCGTCGGTCCGCCGCAATTGGTGAACCGGTGGTGAGTCCACGCGGCTGTGATTGACGATGACGTAGCGACGGTCGGGGGAGAACTGAAATTCGTGGTCGCCGTCACCGTCGGTGAGGTTGGTGACCTTGCCGTCGTCGATTCCGACACGAATCAGGTGCCGATGATAGGGATCTTGGTCGTCGTGATACTCGCCGACGACCAAATCAAGCTGTCGCCGCTGTTCGTCAATGTGAATCAAATCACGAACCAAAAAGTCGCCCGCCGTGATCGCACGCATCGGTGTTTGTTCACTGAGGTCAACAAGATACAGATGCCTATACCCGCGTTGTTCGGTGGCAAAGATCACTTCGTCGGTATCGTCCATATAAGTCACCGTCGCCACCGAAGGGCCATGCCGAGACCAGATGAACGTGTCAGTTGTTTCATCGATCGGCGTGGTGACTTTGTGTTCGATGGGATCGATCACGAACAGACGAAAGCGTTGATGTCCTCGATCGACTTTTTCAATCATCAGATCATGTTCACCTCGCCATCGTATTCGCGGGCGCCCGAAATCGATGACTGGAATCCCGGCAGGAATCAATTCGTGGTCATGGACGTCCCACATCACCAACTCGTACTGATCCATGGCGTCGCCGGGCAATCGATAACCTCGCTCGGACAATCTCACGCGGCCTCCGCCCTTGGGGGATGATTCAATCGTATATACCGGCATTGGATCAGCGGTTGTTTTTTTCCACGCTGCCAAGACCCGTCCATCGGGCGACCGCTGTGGATCAGCGATGGTGACGGACGGATCGTCCGATGTATTGACGGCTGCTTTGAGTTCTTTCCATCCGGGTTGGTCGGGATCCTTATCGTTTTTTCGTCGACGTTTTTTCTTCGTTGATTTCGTTTCAGGAATGGCAAACTCTTGCTGGATCACTACCACCGTTCGCGGTACGTCGGCAACGATATTTCCGTAGTACTTGCGGTCGTCGCCGATCGATTCCCAAACGTGCCCAGCGTAGGTGTGTTGGCGATGCGTCTTCCCCGCTGCAATTTTCGCGTAAGCAATCCGCTCGCCGCTGGTGCTGATCCAAAACATTTGAACGGGTTGCTCGGTTCGATTGACGAACTCGATTTCAGTTTCGTCGTCCGATGGCCCCGAATGGGGTGCGGGGCCGCCCTGGAAGCCAAGAGGAACCTTCGGGGATGCTTCCAGATCAGCAGCCGACTCGATGGTCATCGTTCCCGATGCAGCGTCGACGCGAACGATTTCCTTGTCACCGTCCGACGTTTCTCGCGAAAACCAACAATGATCATCATCCGTCCAACGAACCGTCAATCGATCATTGATCGTGCGTGGTGTTGGTGGGGGGCCGTCCGCCATCGCGGCGGAAGCAAAGGAAAACCCGCAAAGCAACGCCATCAGAATCATGGCTTGAGCTGCTCGATGGCTACACATGAAGAAACTCGCGATGAGGTTTGGAGTTGATTGGCGTTACAATTTCCACGCTCGCCCACTGAGCGATTCAGTCGGCATCAAATCCGAACTCGCGCATCCAATCGGTGACGTCGGAATCGGTCGGCGCGTCGGGTTTGGTTTTTGGATGTGGCAATGTGTCTGGGCGCGAGCGATCCACGGCCAAGTGAACGTGGCCGTCAAGCAGGTCGTCCAGCCATGGTTGCGACTCAAAGGCGAGTGATCCTTTGCGTTTTGCTGCGGTTTGGACTCTCGCGTCGGAGGACACGACGGCCAATGACTTGGGTGATGTGTGAGCGGCGATCAATTCTTCGATCAAGTCATCGGCTTCGGGGTAGTCTACGGCAAAGATCACTTCGATCTCGCTGATCGAAAAACGATGGGGTCGGTCGCGGGGCGGGTTCGCCGCGTCAAAGACGACACACGTCCGCCGGCAAGTTTCGGCATCAAGGTGTTCGGCCAATCGATGGATCAAAAGCAACCGTTCTTGGTGCAGCCAGTTTGCACCTGGGTTGCGTGGCGGTGCAGTCGGCGCAAGGACGTTGTACCCGTCAACCAACAACCACAGCGATGCCGACCCGTGGCGATCGAGTGGTTCGGTGTTCATGATGTCGTGGCCCGGTCACACGGAAACGGCGCGGCGAAAAGCCGCGACGATGCGTTCTGCGATTACTTTGTTTGAAAAACGATCGTACATCGCGTCGCCAATCGATCGGATCGTTGGCTCGTCGATTGAAAGCGCCCAGTCGAACGACCGCTCGAAGTCGTCGACATCGGTCAAATCAAACTCCCCTGCCCTGCCCCGTTCGTCGACGACTTCGCCGACGGATGTGCCGCGAACATAACACGTTGGCGTCCCCACGTAATACGCTTCCAACGCGGGCAAGCCGAAGCCCTCGATTTCGCTGGGCAACAACAAGGCTCGCGCTCGCCCGATCGTTGTTTGTAAATCCTCGAGTGGCTGCGGCGGATGTTGCACGAAGTTGCGCAGTCTGGTGGCGATCTGCTCGCCTTCTTTGTCCAGGCGACCGATCAATTCCAAACGTGGTAAGTCGCGGCCACGCGATTGGAGCGTTTCCCAGAACTTCAGTAATCGATTGGTGCCTTTATGGGGCGCTTGCGACGCCAGGTGAGTCACGCATTCATTTTTTTCGTAACGAACGTCGCGGACCGATTCCCATGAACTGCCTTCGTAGGTGACCTCGATCGGCGGCGGCGTGATCTGATAGCGATCGCAAAACTCTCTCAGTTGCCCGGCGGCATGTTGCGAGATCGTCAGCACGTACGAAAATTCTTGCAGGCTGCGTTTGGTCAGCTCGATCCAATATCGAAACGCACGCGGGCTTCGCGAATCGGGATAGTGGTCGGCGTAGTATTGGACAATGGTGTCGTGCATCGTGCCCACCGATGGATGATACGGTTTTACCGATCGCGGCGCGTAGCCCTTGGGGTAGTACCACAGATCCACATCTGGACGAGCTATCCAAGGATGGATGGCGTCGGCGATCAAACGACCCGCTCGACCATCGGTACGAAACGGAATCGAGCTGGTTTGGATGTTGGGTTGCGTTTGCCGATGCGAACTGCTGCTGACGATCTGAGTCAGACGTAGATCATCGCGAACGGCAAATTCGTCCATCAACGTCCGGGTCATCGACGTGATGCCTTGGCTGCGATCGCGATGGGGGTTTTGGTCGGCCATGTACACGGCGACGTGCATCGGCGTCGCGGCGGGCGGCAAAGGATTGTCCGTCGTTGTGCGGGGCGCCACGCTCATCGTTGCACCGGATCGGGCTGTTGACGTGATTCATTCTTTGAGTTGACGTGTTTGGCGGCGAGCGCAAATGCGACCGCATCGACGAACTGTTGGGCAGATGCCTCGGGAGTGCGAGTCTCGCCGACCTGGCGTGCTTGTGACGGCATTCGAGCATAGGCTTCATCCGACATCGCCATCAATCGGTCCAGTGCGTCCGCCAACGATGTCGGCACTTCGGGATCATAGACCATTCCTTCGATTCCATCGGTCAACAGCGTTGTGACCGACTGACTGTGAAGGCTGCCGATGACCGGCAACCCCGATTGCAGCGACTCGTCAACGACCAGTCCCCATTCATCGGCGAGCGTTGGGAACAGCATCATATCGTTGTCGCGGTACTGAGCGGCAATTTGGTCGGGACAGCAGTGACCGTGCAGGGTCATCGTCAGGTTTTCGGGTAAGGTTGCGGCCTTGATGGTTTCCAACTGAGGACCGTTGCCCACCACATTCCAATGCAATCGATTTTCCGGATGATCGATCGCCCATTTCGAAAGTTGTTCCAGCGCCGGCAAGATCCCTTTGCGCTCGCTCAGTTGTCCAACCGTCAACAATTGAATCGATGATCGATCGCCGCGCGGCGTCAAGGGCCCACGATACGCCTTGTTCGGATCCGCGGCGTAGTTCCACGGTGACATCCGGTCTGGATCGGCGCCAAACGATTCCAACAAACGTTTGCAACTGGGGCCATTGTACGTGACCCATGGAGCCCGGCGCAGCAGTCGGCGCCGAAGCCAGCCACGGAGGCGCCCGCGACCACTTTCGCTGCGCTCCGACGCATAAACGGTGGTCACGTGAACGCATTGGCGATGCAGGGTTCGGTACAAGGTTGACCAAGCCGTGCGGGCCCCCAATTCAAGTGACACGACCACATCGGGATTCAATCGACGAAGCTGGCTGAGCGTATCGAGCGGAATGTGGATGTAATTGACTTCTTGGTAACCACCGGGATGCTTGGGGTGGCGCGTGATGGTCCACGTTTTCTGGACGCGTACGTCGAGATCACCCCACTCGGTTTTCCAATCGCGATTGGATTCCATCGCGACCGATGAAAGGACCGTGAACTTCCCAACACGCGACGCAATTTGTTGGCATACCGCAATCAAATTGGGTGCAACGAAGTTGACTAAGAAAACGACGTGTGCGTCTTTGGGCGAAGGGATTGGGTCGGCTGATTTCATAGCTCAATGTCTTGATGCTGGACATCTGAATAGACAATGCTGGTCAGCCAAATCAGGCAGACCACCTGGCCTGCAAGTGCTGCCATGGCAATGGACAGGGTTCCATACGTATCGAACAGCGCCCATGTCGATCCGACCATGACGGCGATCGCCAAAAAACGAGCTCGAATGGGTGCGAGCGGTCTGCCGCGACCTTTCAAATAGCTGTCGAGTCCTTGCAGCACACCCTTGATCGCCGATGCCGGCGCTAACCACATCGCGAACTGGATCGCTGGTTCAAAGTCATTGCCGTAAAAGAGCTTCACCAACGGTCCGATCAACACCATGAACGCGATCGTGCTCGCACCTTGCACGGCAAGTGACGAACCCAGGATGCGGTGGATGTCTCGTGTGACAAGGCGACTGTCTCGATTGGCAGCTGCATTGAACAGGAACAGTCCTAAAGTGTTCGGAATGACGGTCAACGGATACACCGCCGGAACCATCGCTGCGTAAAAGCCTTGTTCGATCAATGGTGCCAACCACAGCACCATGAACAAATCGAGGCGTTCAAACAGATCGGTCACCAGCATCGAATAGCCGTACGGTCGGCTCTCGCGCACCAGCGTCTTGACGCTGGGCGCCGACTCGCCACGGAACGGTTTGGGAACACCGATCAGACATGCCGCCATCGAAATCACGGACGCCAGAACAAAAAGTGTTGCCGTTGTCATGACATCGATCGGCATCGTCATCGCGGCGATGACCAGCATCAACGGAAACGCAGCCGCGGCAATCAATCGGCGCAGGTTGTATTTTCCAAACTCGCCGCTGCCGCGATCGACGGCTGTCATGATCAACATCGCATGTTGGCCAACGATGCTGAGCGAGCACAGGATAGCGATCGGAATCAAATAGCGTTTGTCGCCGGGCAACGCGACCAGATTCAAAACGATCGTGATCAGTGATGTGACGGTGCCGGTCGTGATCCCCAGCCACAGCGCCGCGCGTCGCAATTGAAATCGATCGCCGGCGTGTTCATCGTCGGCGGCGCGGCGGCAAATGACTTCCAAGCCGCCGAACAGTCCGACGTACAAAAACATCTGTGCATACAAAACGGCCGCAGCATATTCGCCCCGGCCGACCGGACCGAGCAACCGCGCCAACAAGATGCCCTGGCCCAGTTGCAGCCCGACGATGGCGAACGCGAATCCAACGGTCGACGCAAATTGGAGTGCTTTCCGCTTGATCGTTCCGCTGGCCCGACCCGAACCGGATTCTAAATCAGCAGCGACGTCCTCGCACGCCGGCGGCGGCGGGGCCGTCGGCGTGTCGGGTTCGGTGAGGGTGGATTCAAGCTTCATCGTAGGGGCTGAGTATAGTTGGGGTTCAATACCCCGCTAAACCCGGTGGCCTGGAAACCGTCGAAATCGATTGAAAATTCGACGATCGAATCGAATCTCGACCCGCTTGGGAACTCAGTCGATTTGGTCGATCACGCGAACTTCAGGCCCAGATGAGAACTGATAGAGCTTCCAGCTAGCTAGCCCCAGGATCGTAACGGTGGCCAGCATGGCCGCAGCGAGCTTCAATGTTCCCGAATCAGCCGAAGTGAGCAATCCGCTAGGCCAGCCCAGTACACGGAGGGGCGAGGCCGATTTCGGCGCGACCGTTTTTCCGAGCCGCATCTTGGTCGGTCGGTCGCTCCGAATCGTCGTGGATCCTGATTCGATCAACGCGACCGCACCGGCTGCTGGTTCGTCGTCGATGTCGTTGTGATCGATTTTGCTGTCGTCGAGCCCTTGGTCGTGTCGGTTTTCCCTTTCGACCAGAGCCGCGTTCTTGGATCGGATTTGGCTGTAGCGTTCCTCGCGGTCTTGGTCGTCTTGCGATTCCAAGAACCCGGCGATGTCGAAGGTCTCCCATGCGGCGCCGCTTACCATGGTTTGTCGCAGTTGCGGCGATGCCAAAGGTTGGCCCTCGGGTGACCGCTTTGAATCGTGGGTCGTCGGCCGATGATTGGGTGCCGGTGGTGGTGACACCCGCGACGTGACCAGTGATCGCCCGCTCGCGCGTCGGTCGATGGCCATCAACTTGTCGCCTGTCGCGGCTTCCGAGGCCAGGCGGACGCGAAAGGTGACCTTCCCGAAACGGACGACATCGTTCTCTTTCAGGTCGAACCAGGTCTTATGTTCGATCGGTTCTTCGTTGACGTGAGTGCCACTGGTGCTGCCAAGATCCATCAGTCGCACGCCGTTGTCATGGCAATGAATCAACGAATGCCGTCGGCTGACCGAGCGACTCTTGGGGCGAATCTGGCACTCGGCGTGACGGCCGATCATGTAGTAACCGTGCATCAACGGCGCCTCAATTCCGGCGAGGCTTCCCGTTAACAGGATCAATCGAGCGGATGTCATGTCGGGGGCTGCTGGCCGAATCAATGGATCGCGATGCGTGAACGCATCTCCTTAGAAAAAAACAGTATTGGGCTTCAACCAAGCCATCGCGTCGAGCGATGTTGAAACCCCTTGGTGTTGGTTGATATCCGAGTAAAAGTGTACTTAGCCTTTTTCGACAAACACGATCGAGCCACCTTTACCGTCTTCGGTAGCTTTGATTTTGGGTTGAGTTTTCGGAAGCGGCTTCGACATGGATGCCACACCCATTCCCACGACGGTGATCAGTGCCAAAACGGCAACGGTCAATCCGATACCCAACAGCAGTTGTTGGTTGCCGGTGGCGGCGACCGTCGGATTCGATGGGGCTTGAGCCCTCGGTTTCAACGCGTTTGCCGGACGGGCCGTGTTGCCAAGCTGAACTGGGCGACCTGGCATCGCCGTCCCCAGATCGACGGGCGGCAAGGAACTGAAATCGAACTCTGTCGCTTCCACCGCAATCTCCACTTCACCGTCAGCCGAAAGCGAACTGTCGTCGATGGTGGCTTGATACGTAACGTCGTCAACGGCGGTGTCGCCGACGGGAGCGACGTGACGCAACGTGTTCGCGACGCCTTCGCCAGCGATCGCGCCGAGTCGTTTTAGTTGGGCGATCAAATCGACCGCCGAATGCGGGCGGTCTTCGGGGCGTTTGGCCATCATCCGTTGAAGCAGGTCGGCAACCGCAGGCGGGCAATCACTTCGCATTTGACAAACATTGGGAACCGGCGCTGTTTGGTGCTTTGCCAATCGCTGCGATACGGTTGTGCCATCGAACGGGGTGCGACCGGTCAGCAAGTAATATAACGAGCACCCCAGCGAATAGATGTCCGCGCGGGCGTCGACTGATTGGCTGTTGATGGCTTGCTCGGGAGCAACGAAGTCGGCGGTTCCCATCAAGCGACGACTCTCGGCGTCTCCACCGGCCCACCCGATTCGCGCCAGACCCAAGTCGCTGACTTTGATCACCCCATCGGTCCGCAGCATCAAATTCGACGGTTTGATGTCGCGATGGATGATACCACGTTCGTGAGCGTGCGCCAGTCCCGCCGCCGCTTGAGCCAAAGCGTTCATCGCTTGGGCGACTGACATGGTTCCGTCTCGCACGATGGCTTGGTGCAGATCGATGCCGTCGACATACTCCATCACGATATACCGCTTGCCTCCGGCTTGGGCAAAGTCGTAGGCACGCATAATGTTGGGGTGATCCAATTGTGCCGATGCTTTCGCTTCCTCTTCGAATCGCTTGATCCGTCGCGGGTCGGCATTGGCGTCCAGCGGCAGAATTTTCAGCGCCATCAAACGCTTCATAACATGGTGCTCGCCCAGATACACCATTCCCATGCCGCCGCGACCCAACGGCCGAAGCAGACGGTAGCTGCCAAGGTAGAACCCTTTGCTTTTGCCGGCCAGCAATTTCGTCGCTTGCCATTTCGTCAGGATTCCCGCACCGATCAAACCTTCGGCCAGTCTCGCGGGCGTGAAAACAGAATCGTCTGCCATCAACGAAACGACGACCTTCTTCAAGTCATTCACATCAACCAAGCCAGCGGCCATGGATCGCTTGACGAATGAACGAGTCGCCTCGTCCAAAATTGGCTGAGGCGGCGGCGAAGCTTCGGAACTGGGCACGGGCGTTGTATGCATTGGAATTTTCTATCGATCGTCGTAACCGCCGACGAGTTCCGGTCGTTCTCGAGCGACCGAAACAAGTGGAACCGAATTAGACCGCCTCCACTCTTTCGCATAGCATACGCGTCGAGGGCCAGTTGATTCGATGAAGATTCCGTGAGCATTTTGCGAGCAACGCTTCACATTAGCCAAATCACCCGTAGATCGGCGTCCAACGGCGGTACCGTTCACTTAAACGGTGCGATTGGACAACAGTCTTGTGGTCTGGAACGTTCCCGTTTTCAGGCCGTGCCGACCTCGTCGGGCTGCGGGTAGTCGACTCGAATCAAAAACAGTCCGTGCGCCGGTGCGGTTTGCGCGGCCTTGGTTCGATCCTTGGCCGCAATCACTTCGTCGATCCACTGCGGTTCGCGTCGGCCGATTCCCACGCTGACCAGTGACCCGACGATGTTACGGACCATGTTGTAAAGAAACCCATCTGCTTCGACTTCAATGGCGATATGTTGTCGATCTTCGTTCGTCGTATCTTGAATGAAAATATCGCACGCGCGAACGTCTCGCGTGGTCGTCTTGCGAACCGAGCCGGCGCCTTGGAAGCTGGCGAAGTCCTTTTTGCCGACGATCCGCGTGGCTGCGTCGCGCATCGCATCCAGATCCAGTTGCATGTGATGGTGCCATCGATATCGATGGTCGAACGCGTCACGCATGCCCCCAATTTGCAGCTGATATCGATAGCGTTTGCCGACTGCATCGCGGATCGGATGAAAATCATCGGCGGCGTCTTCCGCATCAATCACGGAGATCGTGTCGGGCAATCGCACATTGATCGCGCGTATCAGGGTCTTGGCGGGATGCCGCCACTGGGGAATGCGAACGCTGGCGACTTGCGCGATCGCGTGAACGCCGGCGTCGGTTCGGCCGCTGCCGGTGACAATTGCATCGTCGCCGGTCACTTTCTTAACCGCCCGCTGCAGCGCACCCTGGATGGTTCGCTTGCGGGTATTGGATTGAACTTGCCAGCCGGCGAAATCGGTACCGTCGTAGGCGACGGTCAGCTTGAAGGTGCCGGGCACGAGTAAGTTCGTTTGCTTCCGTTAGACCGCGGCGGCTTTACGCATCAACAACTCGGCGATTTGTACCGCGTTGGTCGCCGCGCCTTTGCGCAGGTTATCGCTGACGCACCAGAACGCGATTCCACCCGATCCGCTGATGTCATGACGAATTCGACCGACAAAGACATCATCCTTGCCGTCGCAATCCAGCGGCATCGGATACTGCTTGGCCGCCAAATCATCGACGACGGTCACGCCATCGGCGCCACGGAACAATTCGGTGGCTTCCATCACGGTCAACGGCCGTTCGGTTTCGACCAGAATCGACTCGCTGTGTCCGATCAAGACGGGGACGCGAACGCACGTCGGACACACTTGGATATCATCGTCGCCGAGGATCTTGCGCGTCTCGTACACCATTTTCATTTCTTCGCTGGTGTAACCGTCTTGCTTCTCCGATCCGATCTGGGGGATCAGGTTGAAAGCGATGGGGTGCGCGAACGTTTTTGGCGGATGAGTCTTGCCCGCCAACGAATCACGAATGCTGTCGCGAAGTTCTTCGTTGCCGGCCAGTCCCGCACCGCTGGTCGCTTGATACGTGCTGACGATGACTCGTTTGACACGAGCGGCTTTGTGCAGCGGCGCAAGTGCGACGACCATCTGAGTCGTGCTGCAGTTGGGACTGGCAATGATCCCGCTGTGATGATCCACCGCGTCGGGATTCACTTCGGGGATGACTAACGGAACCTTCGCATCCATTCGCCAAAAACCGCTTTCGTCGACGACGACAGCACCGGCGGCGACCGCCCAGGGCGCGAACTCGGCCGCCACTTCGTCGGGCGTGCTGCCGATGACCAAATCGACGTTCTTGAACGCATCGGGTTCAAGCAGTTCGACCTTGATCGTTTGATCGCCGACGCGAACTTCTTTGCCGACCGAACGCTCGGACGCCAAAAGCTTCAATCGCTTGTAAGGCAATTTTCGCGAGACGATTTGGTCAAGAACGATTCGTCCAACGGCGCCAGTAGCGCCGACCAGGGCAATGGTTTCGTACACGGTGGAATAGGTTTTAGGTTACAGGTTTTAGGTAACAGGGAATTCTACGGATCGGACTACTTCATATCTCTGATTGCGTCGGGCAGCGTTGGATCGACCAAGCCGTATCCGCCGCGTCCGCCTTGGACTCGCGATTCGACATCGCTGATCACTTCTTCGGCAACGGCTTCATAGAAGTTCGTCACTTTATCAGCCGGGATCGGCGTATAACCTCGGAACAATCGAAAGCCTACACCGCGTGCGGGATCGCTGGTGAACCACCAAGGGCTTCGGGGGAAGTTCGGGTCTTCTTCCTTCCAAGCTTCATCGTCGCTGAAGATTCTTGCAGCACTGCGGACCTGTTCGGCGTCGCTTTCCCAGCTTCCACCGCGGGCGACAACGCCCGATGCTGACTCGGTGCCCCATTTCAAAACATCGGTCGCGTTGATGGGTTCTTGCGATTTGTATTCGTCATAAGTTTCAGTGTGCATGTTGACCGTCAACTCGGCAACGTTGCCGTGCATGTCGTGCAAACCGAAAGCGTTGGGCTTCTTGGTGCCGACGGGCATTTGGCCTGAATCGGCGTTGTCGAAGTACCACGCGTAGTCATCGATTGCGCCCTCGTCGTCACCCCAGCTATACGGGGTGGTTGAACCGGCGCGAGCTGCGTACTCCCATTCGGCTTCGGTCGGCAAACGGTATTGGATTCCCGTCACGCGGCTGAGCCACTTGGTGAATTGTTGGGCTGAATAGAGGGTCATCGTGACGGCGGGTTGTGCCGGATCTTCGCCGTACTCGAATGTGTAGCTCGGTTCATACAGTTCAGTCGGCGCCGTGATCGCGTCGACTCGATTGTCGTCGTTGACGGGGCGCTGGCCGGAAGCTTCAAAGCTTTTGAAGATCGCATACAAACGCATGAACTCCTTGAATTGAGCCCAAGTCGTTTCGGTCTTTGCGACCCACATCGGGTCAACAATGACGTCGACTTGAGGGCCTTCGTCGTCACCACGGTCGGCTTCGTCGTCGGGGCTTCCCATCAAGAATTTGCCGCCGGGAACGGGCACCATTTCGATGGTCACGTCGGTTCCGGGAATGGTGGACGTGTAAGGCACCATATATCCGCCGTCGACTTTGACCGATGGCCCCGATTCGGGCTGAGTCGCCGAAATTCCGAGGGTGTCTTGAGCCGCCACTGCGGTGGTTGCGGGGGCTTCAGCTAAGACGGGCGTCGCCGAAATAGCGATTGCGATAGCGGCGATCACGGAAGACGTGATCGCGGACGACAAGACACGTCGACGAGTCGATGTGGAAGGGTTGCTCAATCGCATCAAATAAATCTCTAGAGAGTTCAAACTTCAAGAACGCAGGCCCCGGCGTCTGGACGCCCGGGTCCGCGGCTATGTCACAGCAGTATACGTCGCCGAATCGATTTATTCGACGGCCTGGGCGTCGTCCCCAGGCCCCTTCGACGACAGTATGATCGCCGGATACAGCAAAACGACGAACCACAGCAGTGTCGACGGGGAGGCAAATGTGTCAAGCACCGTGTCCTCGAAGATACAGGAAACCAAAACGTAGGCGGAAATCGCGCGGGTGATCGCCAGCGTGCTGGAAAGCCCCGAAAACAGGTTCCAGCCCAATAGCAAAACGGTCAACAGCCCGGCCATCACTCCACCCGAAAACGTCGCGTGGAGTAGCAGGTTGTGCGTGTGCATCGAAAAATTCTGCATCAATTTGGGAGCACTGTTGAGCCCCCATCCGATCAATGGCCGTTCGGCAATCAATCGGATCGCTTCGGCCCAAATCTCGGTCCTCCCGGTGGCTGACGTCAGCTCTTCGACCTCGCCGGTCTTGGTCACGACCAGGGCGATCGAGTCGCCCTCGAATGCTCCACCGCTGGTCAGTTCGACGCCAATCACGCCGACCGCAATCACCGCCGCCATCGCAAGCCCAAGAAGAACGCCACCTCGCGTCAGCAAGCGGTCGACCATCAAGAACATGGCACCGGCACATCCGGCCACGAAGGCGCTGCGGCTGAACGTGGAGATCGCGGTCATGATCCCCAGCACGATCAAGGCGATAAGAACGGCGCGTTTGTTTTTTCGCGAATCGTCGCGCAGCATTGCCATGCTGATCAGCACCGTCAGGACCCCGATCCGAGCGATCGCGTTGGGGTGTCCCAGGCCGCCCATCCGATTGATAAACGTTTGGTTGCCAAGTTCTTCTTCGAATACGCCTACCTGGGGTACCCCTAGGTACAGTCCCCAATTGATCAACAGGTTCGCCACCATCCCGATCAAACAGGCGATCAACAGACGACGTAGGCCCAATGCGGCCAACGCGGTCGGTACGAACAGCAGGTAGGCGACGTTGATCAACGCAGCGATCCGGGACACCGTTGCGACTTCGTCATAGGCAAACGCCGACGTCACAACAAAGACGGATGACAGAGCGATCAAGACGAAACCGGGAAGCGTTAGCAAGCTGCGCCGAACGCGGGCGCTGAAAGCTAGACCACTGGCGCCCACGAAACCGGCGATCGCGGCGATTGCCAGCTTCACCATGACCGGCCAATCGACGCCGACGTGGTCTTCCGTGCTTTCGAAGCTCGCGTTGATGTCGATCGTATTGAAGAGCGTCGCCAAGCCGATCACCGCAAAACAAAGCGTCGGCATACTCACGAGCGACTCGGCATCGGTGGCCCGCCGCGCAGTCAATGTTCGGTGCGGGAAAGAAGTGACTGAGGCGTCCATGAGCGATGGTTGGGACGTGAAGAGGGGTTCTTTGATTCAATCGTTCACGGCAAATCCGCGAAGCCCCCAGCTTAGTTCGATGGGCCACAATTCCTATCAAAGTCCGCTAGATCGCACGCGAAACCTGTTTCATGCCGTCAAAATACGACCTTCGGACCCAATGCTTTCTGGTGGTCATTCGATGCGACCGACCCAGCGAAGATTGACAGGTAAAACGATCGCGGCGCGCTCGTCCACACTTTCGGACGCAACCGACAAACCAGAATCGCACCATACGATCTAGTGGACGATCGCTTCGGGGCGGATTCCCAGTACGACCGACAAATCCTTCGATTCGCCGTCCCGATGAATCTGCAAATCGACTTGCTGGCCCGAACTGGACTGGCCGATCAGTTGCATCAAGTGCGTCTTGTCGCGGGCCTTTTGACCGTCAACACTCAGGATGACGTCGCCTTCGATCAGCCCGGCCGCGGAAGCCGGCGAGGCCGGCACCGGCGGTTGTGTCACCAAGGCGCCTCGCATCCGGGCATCATTGCCCATCAAACGGTCATCCGGAACTTCGTCCAGCATGACGCCTAAGAATCCTCGTTCGACTTTTCCGAACGCCTTCAAGCGATCATAGACTTGGCGAACAACATTGCTGGGGATCGAGAAACTGACGCCTTGGTAGGTATCACCCACGATGGCCGTGTTGATGCCGACCAATGCGCCGCGGGCGTCGACCAGCGGTCCACCGCTGTTGCCGGGATTGACGGCCACATCGCTTTGCATGAAGTCTTGATACTGAGTGCTAGCACGCACCATTCGGTGTTTGCCGCTGAGGATGCCAAATGTCACCGTTCGATCCAGGCCGAAAGGGCTGCCGACGGCCCAGACGGGTGAACCGACTTTGCAGCGATCGCTATCGCCCCAAGCAATCGGGATCAAACGATTCGTCGCGACCTTCAACAACGCCAAGTCGGTCAACGGGTCAGTGCCCAAAACGACGGCCGTCACTCGCCGGCCATCGCTCAACGTGACGGTGATGTCTTCCCCGTCGGCGATCACATGCCGATTGGTCAACAGGTATCCGTCGGCATCCACGACCACGCCGCTTCCCTGGTCCGACGCAGGCATTGAACGGTTGGAAAGTAAAGCCGAGATGCCGGCATCGTTGATCGGAGTCCGCCGCTGGACATCGATATGAACGACGCTCGGACCGACCGCAGCGTTGACCATTTGATAGGCGTCGCTAAGGGTGTCGAGCGATACGTTTTTCAGCCCCACGGTAGCCATTTCGTGCTCGGCCCTCAGGTTGCCGCGTTGCCATGCGTAGCGAACCTCTTCCACAATTTGCGGAACGACGAATCGAGCCGCCAACAGCATCGCCGACATCGTCGCCAACAGCATCAAGCTTTGCATCAGTGGGTCGGGACGTCGTGATCTGCGTTTGGTCGATCGAGCTGGTTTCGACGGGGTGACCGTTGTTGACGCTTGCAGTTCGGTTTCGACGATCGGCTGTTGCGGCATCACCGGTGCGTCCATTGCCCCGTCGATCGGTGGCTTGACGACGGCATGCTCGATTCGATGCGTGCCAACATCGATCCGCCGCAACGTGATCTCGTACGGTTCGGCCGTCGGTTCTTCCATTGGTATCGACGGCATTTCTAGCCGATCGTCGCCAACGGGCCGAAGCGAACCTTCCGCCGTACGCTTGCGATTGGTTGACGTGGGATCATTCATCATGATCTTCGGCGACTCCCTGAATGGGCACGGACTAGACGATTGGCCCATTGTAGCGCAGGCGACTAGGAAAGGGGCAAGCAAATTCCATGTAAATGAAGTAAGGATTGCCGTTGCTGGGCGTCACAACCCCTTCGCGGGGGACTAAATTTCGGCTGTTCCAGGTCGGGCTGAAGGTGAATCGCGGCGCCAGACCGACTATCTTAACGGTCGTATCGTAACAATCGTGCCTGTCTCCCGTTCGACCCGTGTCCCGGTGGGCAGATGAGCGTCGGTTCGCACACATCCGCCTCTTTCATTTCTCTCGTCGATGACGGCCCGTTTGCCCATGTCTGACTCTGCACGCGAATCCATCTACGAAGCCATTGCCTCGATCCGCTTGATCGATCCCCATACGCACATCAACCCCCACGCGGCCGGGTCCACAACGTTGGCGGACCTGCTGGGCTACCACTATTACACCGAATTGGCCCATTCGGCCGGGATGCCGAAGGATCAAATCGAAGAACCCGGCATCCAGCCACGGGAACTGGTTCGCCGCTTGGTCGAGAATTTGTCGCCGCTGGAGAATACGGCGCAGTATCGATGGTTAGTTGAGATCTGTCGCATGTTTTTCGGGTTCGACGGTGATCGCATTGACGCGTCGAATTGGGAGTCCCTTTACGAAACGGCCGAGTCGCAAATGGCGTCGGCCGAGTGGGCCCAAATCGTCTTGGATCAAAGCAACGTCGAAGCCGTCTTTTTGACCAATGATTTTGACGACGATTTAGCCGGCTTCGATACGGACACTTACATCCCTTGCCTTCGCACCGACGACTTGGTGTTCCATTTGGCTAAACCGGAAGTCCGCCAGCGATTGGCTGGCTGCTCGGGCATCGAATTGGACGGGTCGCTGTCGTCGTTAAGAGCGTCGCTGCGGCAACGTTTCGAACACTTTGTCGGTCGTGGAGCTCGCGCTTGCGCCATTTCGCTGCCACCATCGTTCGAGCCGACTAGGGTCAGCGACGGGCGTGCGTCGACCGCGCTGGACCAAGTGCTTAAACGAGGCCTGCTAGCAGACGATGCTCACAAGCAATCATTGTCACGGCGAATCTTTTGGACGTTGGCCGAGCTGTGCGACGAATTCGGGTTGCCTTTCGATTTGATGATCGGCGTCAATCGTGGCGTCTACGCCGGCGGTGTCTATCAGGGACAAGACTTGTACGACAGCCGCGTGTCGTTGATTCAATATCGTGAACTCTTCAACGCGTTTCCCGGTGTCAAGTTTCCGATCTCGGTCTTGGCCAGCGTCACCAATCAAGAATTGGTCAGCTACGCGTGGATCTTTCCCAACGTCATCACGAACGGGCACTGGTGGTACAGCAACACGCCGTCGTTCATCGCCCGCGATACTGCGGCGCGTTTGGAAGCCGTGCCGCAAACGAAACAAATCGGCTACTACAGCGACGCATACAAGTTGGAATTTGTGTGGCCCAAGTTTGACATGTACCGAAACGTCTTGTCGGACATTTTGGCCGACCACTTCGTTCACAAGTGCGGCTGGTCCGAAGAACGTGCGATCGAATTGGGGCGGCGTGTCCTGCGCGACAATGTCGACGAGATCTTCCCGCGGCGAACGACTGCATCGACGACCGATCCGGATGAACCAACGGCCTCGGCCGTTCGCGTCGATCCCTTGGCTGACACTTGGGCGGATGATTCGGCGGCGGGTCTGGACGACGAGCCGGGCTCGGAAACGGTCGCAATGGACTGGGGTTCCAAAGCAGCCGCCGCCGCAGCAGCAGCAGCAGCAGCAGCAGTCGGCATGGGGTTGGGAATGGCCAAACCCGATTCGGATGAATTGGATGACTTAGAAGAAGTCGACGAATCGGAAGAGGTCGACGACGGTGAGCCGTTCGATTCGAATCCTGTCGAAACGTTGTTCGAAGAAAAAGATAGTTTTGATACCGTCGCGATTGGCGACGCGGACCAGACGGATGACGATTTGTTTGAGGTGCCGGAATCCATTGGCGAAGACCCGGCAAGTGACGACCTGCCCGATCGCCCAACGCTGGTCGAGAGCGATTCGGGCGACGACTCGGTCGCTATCACCGACGTCAATGACACTATCCGGATTACCGACGACGACGACGATGACGGGCTCGGTTCTGTGGTCGCGTTCATCGATGAAGATGATGTGAGCGAAGATGAAGCTGATCAGAATGCAACCGTCGTCATTGTCTCGGACTCGGACGATGAAGAAGCGACCCTCGACCCGTCACCCAGTGAAGATGAAATTCAGCTCGTTGAGGTAGCGGATGTTGAGTTGTCCGGCGCCGGGCCGTCGCGCGCCGCCATCGATAGCGATGCGATCAAAGACGAACTGGACACGGAACCACTCGACTTGGGCAACATGTTTGGCGACGACGATGATAGCGGCGACGAAAACAACGGCGACGATCCGGCACCAAAAATCCAGATGCTCCGCAGCGAAGACTCCTTCGAACCCGACGAAGACTCGCTGCAATTGACCCCGGACCCGACGACGGGCGAGCTGACGTTCCAAGTCGGCGATGACGACGATGATGAGCTTTCGCTTGAACCCGAGTCACCGGTGCGCGTCCAGCCGAATGCTCCATCACCTGCGAACGAAGACCTCGAGATCACCCTCGAAATCCCCGCCGATGATGAGGAATTCGAAGGGTTCACTGCGTCCGATGACGATTCAGATGATTAGGGAACGAAATCTCTAACGCGATGTCTTTGGTCGGTCGGCGATGATTCGGTTGATCGCATTTAGCATTGCCATGATCGTGCTTTCGACCGTGTCGGTGCTGGAGCCGACACCGCGATAGGTGCGGCCTTTGTAGTCGACTTCCAAATTGACTTCGCCGATCGCATCGCGGCCGAGCGTTGCGCTGCGGACTCGATAATCTTTGCAGACCACTTCGATACCGGTGATCTTTTCAACGGCCCAAAACGCCGCATCGATCGGTCCATCGCCCTGTTCGACCTTCTCGGTGAAGTTCTCATCGCCGCTGCTGAGGGTCAATTCGACGCTGGGGCCCCTGCCCTTCCCGCTGCTGACGATGTAGTCCACTAGCGACCATTGTTCTTCGACGCTGCCGCTGATCTGTTGTTGCACCAGCGCGACGATGTCTCCGTCGTACATCTCCTTCTTCTTGTCGGCCAAGACCTTGAACTGTTCGAAAACGGTGTTCAGTTGCTCGGCGGTCAATGTGTAACCCAGCGTTTTGGCGCGATCGGCAAGCGCCGCGCGGCCGCTATGCTTGCCCAACACCAAGTCAGTTTTCGAAAAACCGACGTCTTCCGGTGACATGATCTCGTACGTGCTGCGTTCCTTCAGCATGCCATCCTGGTGGATTCCCGATTCGTGCGCGAACGCGTTGCGACCGACGATCGCTTTGTTGCGTTGGACTTGGATGCCGGTCGTCTTGCTGATCAAGCGGCTGGCGGGAACCAATCGCGTGCTGTCGATGCGAGTGTTGCAGTGGAAGAAATCTTGACGCGTCTTCATCGCCATCACTACTTCTTCCAACGCCGCATTGCCCGCCCGTTCGCCGATGCCGTTGATCGTGCATTCGATCTGCCCCGCGCCGGCGGCGACGGCTGCCAAACTGTTGGCGACCGCCATCCCCAGGTCATCGTGACAATGAGTGCTCAAGACGGCCTTGTCCATATTGGGAACGCGGTTGCGCAGCATCGTGAAGCGATCAAAGACTTCATTCGGCGTCGCATAGCCGACCGTGTCAGGAACGTTGATCGTTGTCGCACCCGCATCGATGGCGGCTTCGACGACCCGGCACAAAAAATCGTGCTCGGTTCGACAAGCATCCTCGGGTGAAAACTCGACATCGTCACAGTAAGCTTTGGCCCGTTTGACACCCGCGATCGCCCGCTCGACGATCTCGTCGGTCGACATCCGCAGTTTGAATTCACGATGGATTGCGCTGGTCGCCAGGAAGACGTGGATGCGCGAACTGCGCGCGCCTTTGACGGCTTCCCAAGCGGCATCGATGTCTTTGTCACTGCATCGGGCCAATCCGCAGATCGTTGAGTGATGGACGGTGGACGCGATCGCCTTGACGGCCGCGAAGTCACCCGGCGAAGCGATTGGGAATCCGGCTTCGATGATGTCGACGCCCATCGACTCCAAAAGCTGAGCCACTTCAAGCTTCTCGGCCAAGTTCATGCTCGCGCCCGGCGATTGCTCGCCGTCGCGTAGCGTCGTATCGAAGATACGAATCATGCGAGGTTCTTGATGGCCCGATGCAGGTGCATCACTTTCGGTGGTCGTCGTGGATTGCGACATCGCTTTGAGAAACCTTCGTGAGACGAATGGTGAGGGGGGGTGGGGAAAACCGGAGCATAAAAAAACCCGAGTCGCTGGAGGCGACTCGGGTTCGGTGTCTTTCTTTGGTGGACCCAATGTTTGGTCCGGACAAACCCTCATCACCCGCCGATTCGGCGTCGCAAAAGTAATAGCGATCGGAGAAGGGATGCGTTGTTCATGAGCGTATGGTAGCCACGGGCGACTTTTCAGGCAAGCCAAGAAGGGAATCCAGAACAGCGGGAAATCTCCACGATCCTTTGCGTACGCCTTGCGTGAGCAGTGCGTGCGGTGTATGATGGCCCTGTTCCATTCAATTACTCCGCACGGAAAACAAACATGCCCTATCTGATGATCAACCTGGATGACCTGAGTGACTGCCAACGAGGCCACCGACAACTCGGCGGTCGCCTGCACCGCGCCGGTGTCGATCCGCTGCCGGAAGGTCGCGAAGGTCGCGGTGGCCCATGCGGGCCCGGGAAACGAGGAAAGCAG
The DNA here is from genome assembly GCF_007860125.1 of Rubripirellula tenax. Classification (NCBI taxonomy): domain Bacteria; kingdom Pseudomonadati; phylum Planctomycetota; class Planctomycetia; order Pirellulales; family Pirellulaceae; genus Rubripirellula; species Rubripirellula tenax. The sequence goes on along the minus strand of NZ_SJPW01000002.1, from coordinate 1,315,279 downwards.
AATCGAGGCGGCGATCAGCAAGACGCCGTCAAAGAAGGTCCGGCAGGATTGCCGCTCAAACAGAAGCTGAACCGGATCAGCAAACGAGGCGTTTGGCGGTTCGTCGCCGGAATCGCCAAGCTGGACGAAACGCCGCGATCGCTGGCCGAACTGGACGAAGCGCTGTCGCTTCAGCCGAACAAAATGCGATCGACCAAAGCGATCTTCGCAAAGCTTGAAAATCGATTCGACATTCGATTCTTGAAGCTGGCCGAAGACGCGGGCGATGATGCGGCGGGGAACCCGCGTTACATCATGCCGCCGCGCATTCGCAAATTCGTCCGCGAGATGGTCGTCTAGGCGGCTGTCGCTTTGGGGATCTCTTTGCCCTGCAGTTGGTAAACATACCGCAGCACTTCCGCGACCGCTTGATATTGCTCGGTAGGAACGACTTGTCCGACGTCAACGTTCTTGTACAGGAATTGAGCGAGCGGTTTTCGCTCGACGACGGGAACTCCGTTTTCGAGCGCGATGCGACGAATTTTTTGAGCAAGTAAGCCCGCGCCCTTCGCCAACACGATTGGCGCCGGCATGGTTTTGGGGTCGTACTTGATCGCGATTGCCAGTTCCGTCGGATTGCTAACGACCACGTCGGCCTTGGGCACTTCCGACTCGGCCCGCTGCATCATCATTTGACGTTGGACTTGACGACGGCGAGCGGCGACTTGCGGATCGCCCTCCGTTTCTTTCATTTCGTCGCGCATTTCTTGGTCGGTCATCATCATGTCTTGTTCTTGCTTCCACCATTGGAACGCGTACTCAAGAATCGCAAGCACGAACAGCGCCACGCCGATCCAAACGCAGGTCCCGATCAACGATCGGAACAGCACGCTTGCAATTTGCGGAATACTCATCTGAGCAAGGCTAAGGATCGGATCGCGATAGTGCCGCACCGCGAAGTATGCGACGGCTGTGATGATCATCAGCTTGAAAATGCCGAACCCCAGACGCATCACGCCTTGCAGGGAAAGGATTCGTTTCGCGCCGGATAGCGGACTGATGTTGCTGAGTTTCGGTTCCAGCTTGGAGCTCGAAAAGATCAGTCCGGTTTGCACGACGTTCACCAACACGCCCGCGATGAACATCGCAATCAGCATCGGCACCGCGGCAATCGCGTAGCGTGCCGCGCCCGAGAGCAGCCAGTTGGCCGCATCGCCTGTTCGAAGCGGCGCCGTCCGCGGCGTCGAAAGGGCATCGGCGATCGCACCGGCCAAAGCTTCGCAAGCCGGTTCACCTAGCATCCAAAGTGCTGCCAGCGCGGACAGCAGCATGCCGGCCGAGGTCAAGTCCTGGCTCTTGGCAACCTGGCCCTGCTCGCGTGACTGGCGTCGCTTTTTCTCTGACGCTGAGTGCTTCTTATCGCCACTGCTTTCTGACATCGGTTAGCTCACCACAAGTCCCCGATCCGGCCGGCGACTGCTGCCAGTTCGTCTTGGAAGATCAATCCGGCCGAACCGATCGTCAGCGCCAAAACGATCAGCATCGCCAACGCGTTGATCGACAAGCCGATCGCCAGCACATTGATCTGGGGCAGCGTTCGGCTGACCAAGCCGGTTACCAAGTTTGCCAACAATAGTGCTGCAACCGCAGGCGCCGCAAATCGCAGTCCGGCGACCATCCCGGCCGTCAATTGATTGACGATCAACGCCATCATCGAATCGTCGAATGTGACATCGCCGGCTGGCATCGCTTTAAAGCTGTCCAGCAAAATATTCAGCAGCAATCGGTGGCCGCCGACGCAAAGCATCACAGCCGTGACGAGCATCCCGACGACGCGTGCAACGGCTGGCATGCTGCTTCGTGTTGTTGGGTCGATCGCGTCGCCCAATTGCATCCCGCCGGTGCTGGTCACCGCTTCGCCGCCCAGCTGAATCCCCGTGACAATCAACTGAACCGTCGCTCCGATCAGCATCCCGATCATGGCTTCGCGCGCCATGGCGATCACCAAATCGATCAGGTTGTCCATCGTCGGCAACGCGTCCGAGGGTGTCACTTCGGCGACAGTCGGCAGCATCAATAGCGTCATCGTCAATGCTAGGAACGCACGAACTCGGTTCGGAACTCCCACACCGATCGCGGGCATCGACATCAACAGCGTGCTCAAACGGGTCAGCACCAAAACGCCGAGCATCAGATGGTCGATCATCCATTTCGCCAAGTCGGTGGCGACACCGGGATCAGCGGCGACTTCCATCAGGGCATGCCCGCATGTTCAAAAGCGTGCCGCGTGAACTCGACCAATCGCGTCAGCAACCAAGGCAAACAGGCGACCATGGCGGCCGCCATCGCCAACAATTTGGGCACGAACGAAACCGTTTGGTCCTGGATCTGGGTCAGTGCTTGCAGCAACCCGATCGCCAAACCCGCCGCCATCCCAACCAACAAAATGGGCGCGGCAATCACAACGGCGACCATCAAGGTCGCACGGCAAAGATCAATCGCGGCAGGTGCATCCATGAGGGTAGGTCTTAGCTAACAGGTAACAGGTAACAGGTAACAGGTAACAGGTAACAGGTAACAGGTAACAGGTAACAGGTAGGTGATAGGTGATAGGTGATAGGTGATAGGTAGGTGTCGCATTTTTCCTGCTGCCGGTCACCTATTACTTACTCCTATCCAAAGCTGTCCATCAGCATCTTTACGACTAGGTGCCAGCCATCGACTAGCACGAACAGCAACAGCTTGAACGGTAGCGAGATGACTTGAGGTGGCAGCATCATCATGCCCATCGAGATCGTGACGCTGGCAACGACCAAGTCGACGATCAGGAACGGCAAATAGATTTGGAAGCCCATCAAGAACGCGGTCTTCAATTCGCTAAGAATGTAGGCCGGCAACAGCACTCGCAGTGGCACTTCTTCATAGCCCGTCGGCAGCGGCGCGTCCTTGTCCATGTATCCGTAGAACAGCAGCACGTCGTCTTCGTTTCCGGCCATGTCGATTTGTCGTGACATGAATTCGCGGATCGGGATCGCGCCGGCCGTGTACGCATCTTCCAACGTCATCGGTGACGCCGGATCGGTATACGGTTTGACGGCGTCTTCGTAGACTCGCGTCCAAACGGGCGTCATCACAAACATGGTCATGAACAACGCAATGCTGGTCATCACTTGGCTGGGCGGCAACGATTGCAATCCGATTGCTTGACGCAGCAAACCCAGGACGATGATGATGCGGACATAGCAGGTCGTCATCAGTAAGATTGCTGGCGCCATGCTAAGGACCGTCAACAGCAGCAGCACTTGCAGGCTGCTGGCCATACCCTCGGGGCTGGTCCATTGTTCCGGTCCGCCGGCCAGCATGTCCAGCGAGTTCGCCGGGAGCGTGACGGGCGACCGCGTCACGATCGAGGGCGCGTCGGATGCAGATTCCGTGTCCTGAGCGCGCAGCGATTGACTGCTGCTAAGCAGAAATATCAAGAACATCGCTAGGCTGCACAACCGACTCAAAACCACGTCGCTCCATCGACAAAGAATGTGTCTTCATCGACGAGCTTAGGAGAACCGGCGACTTGAACGAAAGATCACAATTTCGCAAAATTGTTCCGCCCGCTATGCAAGCATTTTTATCCCAGCAAGTTCATCACAGTGTCGTGAAGGCGTCCGTTCGTCCCGACGCCGTCGCCACCGCGGCACGTTTCCACGCCCTTCCAGTCGGTGAATCGCCCGCCCGCTTCGACGACGATCGGTAAGATGGCGGCAACGTCCCACGCATTGCAGATCGGATCGACCATGATGTCGGCCCGGCCGGTTGCCACCATCATGTACCCGTAACCGTCACCCCACGACCGCGTCAGCCACGATGCCTTTTCGAGTTTCTGGTAAGCGTCGGCATTTCCACGTTTGGCGAACGAGTCGACTTGGCTGACCACGAAAACGGCTTCGGCGATGTCCGTTTTCTCAGAGACGCGAGCCCGTTTCCAATCGTCGGTTTCGCTGCCGCGGTACCAGCTTCCACGACGCGTTGCGGCGACGATGATTTCGTCGCTGGCCGGGATATAGATCACGCCGCCCAGCGGATGGCCGTCGCATTCGAGCGCTAACAGCGTCGAATACAATGGCACGCCGCAAACGAACGACTTGGTTCCGTCGATCGGATCGACGACCCAACGATACCGGCTGGTACCGGTTTGTTCGGCGAATTCTTCGCCTTGGACGGTATCGGTGGGGAACTTGGCGGTGATCAGTTTGCGGACCAATTGTTCGGCTTCGCGGTCCGCGATCGTGACGGGCGACTCGTCCGATTTCGCGTCAACGACCAGGCTGTCGCTGCGGAAGTACTTCAACGTGTGTTTCCCGGCCGCCACCGCGACCTCGGTCATCGCGGCCAGCCGTCCTTCGTGTTGGTCGGCCCAAGCATCAGGAGTGTCCGGCGAATCAGGTTGGTGCGTCATGGAGTCGGTCGTTGTTCTGCGATGTTGAATCGGATTCTGTGCCGGTTTCTTCACTGGGGTCACTACCGGGGAAGAACGATTGATACATCAACATGCCCGCGCCGACTACCAATAACGAATCGGCAATGTTGAAGTTTGGCCAGGGGCTCAGCCCAGGGACCCCGTCGATTTGGAACAGAATCCAGTCGCGGACGCCGCTCTGCCATTGGGCGGGATAGCCGTCGATCCACCACATTCCCAGCCGATCGTAGAGGTTTCCGATGATGCCGCCGGTGATCATTCCAAGCGCAACGGTCAACCACAGCGACTGGGCGGCTCGGAAATAAAACAGCCAAACCAGGATGGCGATGGCGGCGATGACAGAAAAAGCCGCGAAAAACAGGCCTTTACCCGCACCAAGTCCGAACACGGCGCCGATATTGACAGCGGTCTCGATCCCCAGCACCCCGTCGATCACCCAAAACGGATCGCTTTCACCGGGCAATCCACGCCACTTGAAAATCGCCGATTTTGTCCATAAGTCAGCGATCGCTCCAGACGTCGCCAAGGCAATGAAGCAAACGACGCGGGAGGTGGGAATGGCGGGCGACAACGTGATTTCTCGCTTGGAGGTCGGTGCTGGGCAGATCCATGCCTGCCCAATCGACGGGTTCATGGGCGGTGGGTTCATAAGTGTCACGTTAGAATCAGGTCGCGGGGTTGCCCAGACCGGTTTTCTTCGTCGACTTCGCCCTTTGCCTGATCGGCAACGATGAACATAATGTAGGTTCCCCGAAAATTACCAGGATTTCAATCAATGTCGTCAGTCGCAGAGCCCCAGTCGGATATCGCAAACCAAACGGTCTATTTCCGATGCGTTGCAGGCTGTACCGGCAGGCATTCGATTTATGACGTCATCTACACCTGCCCGTCGTGCGGCGGGCTGTTGGAGGTCCACCACGAACGCGAACCGCTGATGAAGCGAAACGCGTATCAATGGCAGCAACTTTTCGATTCGCGCGCCAGTGTCAACAGTTGGCCCTACGGCAGCGGCGTTTGGGGAATGCGAGAGTGGGTCATCCCTTCGCTGGCTGACGAAAACGTGGTCAGCATGTTTGAGGGCAACACGAATCTGTTCTGGGCGGAACGGCTCGGCAAGCAATTGGGCGTGCCCGATTTGTGGATCAAGTTGTGCGGCAACAGCCACACCGGCAGCTTCAAAGATCTCGGCATGACGGTACTCGTTAGTGTCGTCAAGCAAATGATGGCGGCCGGCAGCACGGTCAAGGCAGTCGCATGCGCCAGCACCGGTGACACCAGCGCGGCCCTGGCCGCCTATGCCGCATACGCGGGAATCCCGGCGATCATTTTCTTGCCGGCCGGCAAGGTCAGCACCGCCCAATTGATCCAGCCCGTCGCCAACGGCGCACATGTCCTGGCGCTCGACACCGACTTCGACGGCTGCATGAAAATTGTTCAAGAAGTCACCCAGGACAATTCGATCTACCTTGCCAACTCGATGAACAGCCTTCGTATCGAAGGCCAGAAGACGGTCGGTATCGAGATCGTTCGTCAATTCGAATGGGAAGTCCCGGACTGGATCGTCATCCCCGTCGGCAACTTGGGCAACATCAGCGCGCTGCACAAGGGTTTTCAGTTGATGATGGATTTGGGGATGATCAATCGCATGCCGCGTTTGGTTGCCGCGCAAGCCGAGCGGGCCAATCCGTTCTATCAATCATTCAAGAACGGCTTCAAGGAAAAGGTCAGCGTCACGGCCAGCGATACGCTTGCCAACGCGATCCGAATCGGCGACCCGGTCAGTTATGTCAAAGCAGTTCGCGCTGTTCAAGAAACCGATGGCATTGTGGAACAGGCCAGTGAAGACGAATTGGCGGCCGCATCGGCACACGCCGACTTGACTGGCATGTTCACGTGTCCACACACGGGCGTGGCGCTGGCGGTATTATCGAAGCTGATCAAACGCGGCGTGATCAAGTCGTCGGACAAGACCGTCGTGATCAGTACCGCGCATGGGTTGAAGTTCACGGACTTCAAGGTCGGCTACCACGAGTCCACGCTGGAAGGCGTCACCAGCCAGTTCGCCAACCCGGCCAGCCACCTGCCCGCCGACGCATCGGCGGTGAAAGACGAGATCGCCAAGCGGCTAAAGCTGTAAGCGGCCGGTCGCCCTGCCCTGCTCAAACCGACGAAACCTTTGTAAATTTGTCGGTATGAGCAATCAAATACAACTTGCCGTTCACGGCGCCGCGGGTCGAATGGGTCGTCGCGTGGTGGCGCTTGCCGCCGAAGATAAAGACATTCAAATCACCGCTGCTATCGACCATGCCGACAACGGCTTGATCGGGCAAGACGCCGGGCTGGTTGCGGGTATCGCCGCGTTGGACGTCTTGCTGTCGCCCGACTGGCCGAATTACGCCAGCGTGATGATCGATTTCTCGTTGCCCGTCGCCGTCGATGGCTGTGTCGCCAAGTGCGTCGCGGCCAAGATGCCGTTGGTGATCGCGACAACGGGGCTCAACGATGTGCAAAAAGAGGCGATCGCCGCCGCCGCGAAACTGATCCCGATCGTGTGGGCGCCCAGCATGTCGACGGCGGTCAATTTGACGATGAAGGTGGCTCAGCAGATCACCGAAACGTTGAAGCATGTCGCCGGCGGCGTCGACATCGAAATCATCGAACGGCATCACCGCTTCAAAGCCGACGCGCCCAGTGGCACGGCGCTGCGATTCGGCGAACTGATCGCTGAAAAGATGGACGGCGACGTCAAGCACGTCCACGGTCGCGAAGGCGAAACCGGTCAGCGAACGCGAAACGAGATCGGCTACCACGCGGTGCGTGTCGGTGACAACCCGGGCGAACATACGATCGTCTTCGGCATGATGGGCGAGCGAATCGAAATCAATGTCGCGGCCAGCAACCGTGATTGCTACGCATCAGGCGCGATCGCCGCAGCCAAATTTTTGCAAGGCAAACCGGCCGGGCTGTACAGCATGTTTGACGTACTGGGATTGTCGTAAAGTAGCGATCGGAAACCGATTCTTCCAATCACTCTCCCGCGATTGCGGGAGAGTCGAGCGTCAGCGAGGGGAACGTTTTCCGCTGGCGGGGATGTTCCTTTTTTCTTGCGGCGGCTCACAGGTGACGCGATGGCCAAGTGTGACGAAGGTTATTTGTGCGAAGTCTGTGGCAACGACGTTGCCTCGATTGTCGATAGCGATTTGTACCTTCGTTACGTCATTGGCGAACTCGATCCCGAAGTGCTGCACACGCGGCCCGAACGCCACATCCGCTGTAACCCCGTCATGGCCCAGTTCATCGAGCATCCAGGTTTTGATGCTGTGGCGGTGGAAGGTGATTTCGCTAAGGCCGGTTTGGACGATGGCTATTGTGCCGCAAGAACGAAGCTGGTCACACGCGGCTATGAACGGTTGTTGGAGATCGCCGCCACCGAGGGTGATCGCGACGTGACGATGTACCCGCTGCCCGAGGCGATCGCAAAATATCGATCCGGCTGATCTGATAGACTCACGCCAATTGAGCCCGGCCGATTTCCCTTGACGTAGAGAACCCGTTGACGTGACCAGCAAACTTTTTCAACGCGGTTTTCTCAGCCTGCTGACGGCCCAGTTTTTCGGCGCGATGAATGATAATGTGCTCAAGGGCATCTTGACGTTCATGGTCATCGACGGGGCTTGGGCAGGCCAGCTTGGTGCCGGTGGTCAGGGCATCGTTGGGGTTTGTTTCACGGTCCCGTTCATCCTGCTTTCTGGATACGGCGGCCAGCTTGCCGATCGTTACTCTAAGCGCGACGTCACGTTGTGGGTGAAGATCGCCGAGATCCCGATCGCGATCATCGCGGCCGTGGGTTTCTTCACGGGCAACTTGTGGATCACTTTGTTGTCGTTGATCGCTCTGACATGCCAGAGTTCTTTTTTTGGGCCCGCCAAGTACGGCATGATTCCAGAATTGGTGAATGACGGCGACCTTAGCCGTGCCAACGGCACGATCAACATGATGACCAATGTTGCCGTCATTGTCGGCACGTTGGCCGCTGGTGCCGTTAGCGATCGATACTCGCCCCAAGCCGGTGCCCCGGGCATCGCTTGGTTGCCCGGCGCCGCGTTGACAGCGATCGCGATCGGCGGATGGATCGCGGCCGTGTTCATGCCTCGGTTGCCGGTCGGCGATCGGAAAATGTCGTGGAACTGGAATCCGATTTCAACCTACACGATGACGATTCGCGAAATGTCGCGGTCGCGTTTGTTAATGGTGATGATGGCGTGGGGATACTTTTACTTGCTTGCGGGTTTAGCGTTATTCATTGTGCCCGAGTACACGGTGGTGTTGGGTATCAATCGGGCGGAAGCCAGCGCGTTGATGGGCGTTTTGGGCATCGCGATCGGCGTCGGGTGCGCGGTAGCCGGTTTGATTTCCGGTCACAAGATCCAGCCGCGTTTGATTCCCATCGGCGCGGGCGGTTTGATCGTTTTCTTTACGCTTCTAGGCATCATTCCGACAGGCAAGATGCCCGGTGCGAGCATGATTCAGGTCGCCACAAGCTTGACTTCGTTTCTGATTTTCGGAGCCGGGTTTTTTGCCGGTTTCTACATCGTGCCGTTGCAAGCGCTCTTGCAATACTTGTCGCCAAGTGATGAGCGCGGTCGCTTCTTGGGAACGGCCAATGCGGTTTCATTCACGTTCATGACCGTGGCGGCGCTGATGTACTGGGCCATCCGCCCTGGCTTCGGCAATCGGCCGCAACACATCTTTTTGATTTGTGCCGCATTGATGGCCGTCGGGGCAGCCTACTTTTTGTGGAAGCTGCGCGGCACCGGGTTGGTCATCGGAGGTGACGGCCTTGATCCAAGTGCGATCGAAGAGGCAACTCACGGGACGACTGAGGAAACGGGCAATCCGTATCAGTCGCCACGAGTCGAATAGGCAAACCCGCGGCGTGCCGATCAATCGAAATCGACGAAGTTAATTGGCCTCGACAACTGGCATTCCTACCAGTTTCTTGTCTTTGGCCATTTGCCGAATTTCTTCGGTGATCTTCATCGAGCAGTACTTCGGTCCGCACATGCTGCAGAAGTGAGCGCTCTTGAAAGTATCTTGCGGAAGCGTTTCATCGTGATAACGACGGGCCGTTTCTGGGTCGAGCGACAAACGGAACTGTTCGTTCCAATCGAACGCGAAGCGTGCCTTCGATAGTGCATCATCGCGATCCTGGGCACCCTTTCGACCACGAGCAACGTCGGCGGCGTGGGCAGCGATCTTGTAAGCAATCACGCCCTGCTTGACGTCTTCTTCGTTCGGCAGACCCAGGTGTTCCTTCGGCGTGACGTAGCACAGCATCGCCGCGCCGTGCATGCCCGCGTTGGCGGCACCGATACAGCTTGTGATGTGGTCGTAACCCGGCGCGATGTCGGTGACCAAAGGGCCCAAGACATAAAACGGCGCACCGTCGCAAATTTCAATTTGCTTTTCAATGTTCATTTGGATCTGGTTCAGCGGGATGTGTCCCGGGCCTTCGACCATCACCTGTGTACCGTTGGCTTGGCCACGCTTGGTCAGTTCGCCAAGCACATCGAGTTCCGCGAATTGGGCCGCGTCGGACGCGTCGGCGATCGAACCGGGGCGCAGTCCGTCACCGAGCGACCAAGTCACATCGTATTGGCGGAAGATATCGCACAGATCATCGAAGGCTGTGTAAAGCGGGTTCTGTTTGTTGTGCGCCATCATCCATTTCGAGATCAGCGAACCACCGCGGCTGACGATGCCCGTGATGCGATTGATGCTCAGGTGCAAGTGTTCGAGTTTGACACCGGCGTGGACCGTCATGTAGTCGACGCCCTGCTTGGCTTGATGTTCGCACATGTCCAAGAAATGCTGGGCCGTCATGTCCTCGATGTTGCCACCGAGTTCTTCTAGCATTTGATAAATCGGCACGGTACCGATCGGGACGGGGCTCTTTTCAATGATCTGGCGACGGATGTTGTCGATGTCTTTGCCGGTCGACAAGTCCATGACGGTGTCGGCGCCGAAGTGGACGGCCGTGTGCAGCTTTTCCAATTCTTCGCCGGCATTGCTGGTCACGGCGCTGTTGCCAATGTTGGCGTTGATCTTGCACTTGGCCGCGATCCCGATTGCCATCGGTTCCAGCGATCCGGCCGCGTGAACCTTGTTGGCGGGAATGACCATGCGACCGGCCGCCACTTCATCACGGATCAGCTCGACAGAGAGGTCTTCACGCTTGGCCACGTACTCCATTTCGGGAGTGATGTTTCCAGCGCGGGCGGCGAGTAGTTGGGTCTCATTCATCTTATTGGAAAGCTCCATCGGCATTGAAATCGGTAGCTCAGTAACACTGAACACTCTTTTATACGTCGGTACGGCCACCTAGAGTAGGTGCAGAAACGCCGGCCGCATTGTCGCATGACGAGAGGCTGGATCCTTGCAATGCGTTCTTCACCGGAATTTAGCTTTGAATAGAAGAAGATGGGTCAGCCTGCTAGCCACACTGGGGTGCCTCTTGATGCTGGTTAGAACCGGCACGACGGTGGAGGCGCAACCGTCCACATCGGCTCGCTTCACGCCTGCGGAGTTCGTGTATGAAGCTGGGCCTGCCGACAATCCGCTGAAGGGGCTGGTGCCCTACCAGGGCCCCCATCCGGATCGATTCCCCTACAGCATGGAATTCAACTATTTGCCGCTTTCGGCGATCGTGAAAGGACCTGGCCAATACGAATGGAGGGCGTTTGAGCAGATTTTGAACGACGTCGCGTCGCGGGGGCACCAGACGGTGACGCGAATTTTTCTTGAGTATCCGGGCAAAGAAGGTGTCATCCCCACGTTCTTGGTCGAGGGCGGATTGAAGGTTCACCGCTACCTGAACACCAACACGGCACCGTTTCCGCCGGCCGCCATTGAGACTCCTGATTATGGAGATCCCAACTTGAGGAAGGTGATGACCGATTTCATCACAGCCTGGGGCAAGCGATACGATGGTGATCCGCGACTGGCCTACATCACGGCCGGGATGCTGGGCACATGGGGTGAGTGGCATACGTATCCCAAAACGGAATTGTGGGCCAGCAAAGAAGTTCAGAAAGAAGTTTTAGACGCCTTCGATCGTTCCTTTCGAAAGACGCCAGTATTGCTTCGGTACCCGGCTGGCAAAGACGATTATCTGTACACCGACAGCACACCGTACCGATTCGGCTATCACGACGATTCGTTCGCTCATTCGACGTTGGACACGGGACGCCCCGAGGACGAATGGTATTTCTGGCCCAAGATGAAGACGGCCAGACTTTCCGACCGCTGGCAAACCGCACCGATCGGCGGCGAGATTCGCCCGGAGGTATGGGGCTGCTGCTTCGACGAAAAACCCTGTACCGAAGCATCGCAAAGTTTTGACGAGTGCCGCGACGTCACGCACGCCACATGGTTGATGGACACTGGCATGAACCAAGAACAACCCAGTCCCGATCGCTACGCGAGAGCCGTTAAGGCGGTCCAGAAGATGGGCTACGATTTCGAAGTCACCAGGGCTGGCGGCGAAGCACAGGCGGACGGCAGCGCACGAGTCGACGTCACGCTTACCAATCGAGGCATTGCGCCATTCTATCATCACGGTTGGGCGGCCGAGCTACTGCTGATCCACGACGGCAAAGTCTTCAAGCGCATCGCAACCGATTGGTCGCCACGCGAGATCTTGCCAGGTGAATCAAAAACGTTTCAGGCGACGATCGACGCCGCATCGGTCGACCAAGGCGAGTTCGAATTGCAATTGGTGATTCCGAATCCGATGAAGGGCGGCCGCCCGCTTCGATTTGCAAATCGCGGCTCCGACGCAACCACCGGTGCGCTGACATTGGGTGCGTTCGCGAAGTAGGCGCTCGTTGAATCGACCCGACTGGACAGCGTTTCACGCTTCGGTGAAGGATGAAATGGGTGCTGTCCTGTTAAAGCGTTTTCAGGTACTCAAGAACTGCTCGCTTATCGCTCTCGGACAATACGTCCGGATAGTCATGGCCGGCGTTGCTCTTCCCGAAACGTCGAGTGTCGAAAAAACTGCGCCGGATCGCGACATCGGGTTCGGTTAGCGGGACCTTTTCGACAACGTCGATCTGGAACCCGACTCGTTCGGAATCCATCGCATCGGAATTGCGGCGCCAAACCGTGGGTCGCTCGGACGGGTGCAGGACGTGCCACAATGTTGGCACGCTGCCGTTGTGGAAATAAGGCGGACTCGCCCATACACCATCCAGCGGCGGAGCGACGTAGCCTTTCGGGTCGACGATCGTTTTACCGGCGTCGGGATCACCGCTTCGGGCAAACCAGCTTTTGGCATACTTCGTCCGGCCTTCGGCGGTTAACGCTGTCAATCGCACCGGGTCGGTTCCGATTTCGTCCAGCGGAATGTTTCGGTTCGGATATTGGCCGTTTTCACCATAGGTGCCATGACACTCCGCACACGTTTGTTGAAAGAGTGCCCTGCCCTGCTCTGCCAATGGTGAATTGATGGGCCCGTCGTACTTGGGCGGGCGTAGCGACGAAAGGTATGCATAGACATCGCGAAAGTGTTCTTCGTGTTCATGGAAGAACGAAGGACCGTTCTCGGGGATCAGCGTGAACTGCATCAATCCGCGGTGGCCTTTCGGCGCGAACCCGTCGATGTAGATGTACGGACGCTTATGAAAGTGCCACCACGGCGGCGCATCCATGTCATGGTGCGTGAATGATTCCATGGGTGACGCGATCAAGTTCAAATCCGCATCTCGGCTGCTCATCAACCCCATGCCGAAGACGACCGCGTTGGTTGTGCCGTGGGTCGTGCCAAGGGGGATCACCAACGATCCCAGGTCCATTCGCGACAGTGGTTTCCCAAGCTTGAACTTTGTCGCCCGAATTTCTTCCGTCATCGTTTGCAACGCAAAGCGATTGTTCGGCGCCCCCGGTGTGGAAGTCCCGTAGACGCTGCCGCCGTGACACGAAAAACAATTCATCGTCCAGTCGCCGCTGGTTTCATCGACGACGTATTGCAGTGGTTTTCCTGATGCGTGGTCTTGGCGATTCGTCAGACCGTATCGATCGAACGCCATCTGCCGGCGTTCTTCCGGTGATGCATTCTCGGCCTTGCGACGCAGCGGTTCGGGCCAGGACTGCCATGTATTGTCGAAAACTTCTTGATCAAAGTCGCTCGAAAGCAGCGGCATTTCCGTCAGCACTCCGTAGCCTCTCGCCGCGGCATCTTCACCCTGAGCCACTTGCGAGAATACGCAAACCGCCATCACGCTTGCGGTGATCAATCGTTTAAGACGGGAAGTTTTCATGAGAACGGATGCGTCAAGGGCCGAAGGCGTTACCTATCCTTATGATAGACCGGTATCAATACGTCACCGACAACCGAATCACCGACACACCACCGAACCGGTGGATTGTCGCGTTCGGAAAACTCGACAAGCTGATTTGCCGGGCCGGTCGCCTGGTCAACAAAACCACCGTTTTATCCCCATCCCAGGGCACCTCGTCCCATGCGGGGCCTGCCGGTTGAACGGGGAGGCCAACCGAATAGGGACCCAAGATGGGATAGTTGAGATAGCGTCTTTCCGAGTAGTTCGCATTCGCGATCGAACGCTCGCGAGCTTCGATCAGGCCAGCATCCAAATAAATGCGATCGTCCGGTGATGCGTTTTCCCTGATCCAGGCGGTCGCTGATCGCCAATCTTCGCCTCGAACGACCAGGGCGCCGCCAGGGCTTTGGGTAACCCGATCCAGTGTCCCTTGTTGCCAAAGCAGTCCAACCAGCAAAGCTGCCGCAGTGATCCACTTTGATCCGCGAAACGAAGCACGGACGGACCCAACGGCCCCGCCCACACCCACAGCCAACATCGGCAATACCGCGATGAAATAGCGACGATGCCAAACGGGTAAAAAACCGGACCACGATACGAGCCAGTAAACCGACGTAGCGATGATGGCGAGCCCGACCACCACAACGGTGACACGGTTGCGTGACACGGTGACGCGCCCAACGCGATCATTCGATCGCGAAGGAATCCAGGTTACTATGACGACGACTAGCAAAGGCAAGATCGCCAGCCAAAACCAACTCCACGCTCCCCAGATTTGCCAGGGATCGGTGGCCGATGCAAACGTGGCCCAAACGCCGCGGCGCTGCCATGATTGTCCCAGCGTGATTTGCCACATCGCCCACATCGAAGCCACGGTAACGATCGCCAGCACGACCGAGCGCCCATCAAAATCAACCATCGACGATCGGTCTCGCCAAGTCCAGGCCAAGCACAGCGTGATCGGCAACCACGCCAGCACGCCCAGGCTGGTCGGTTGAATCACCATCGCGATCAACACGGACGCCACCAGCGTGAACCACGTTGCCCAGCTTTCTTCGCGTGAACCCGTCGACGCCAATCGAACGAAACAGACCGTCGCAACCGAGGCAAGCAGGATGACCCACGCAAAGGGCCGCAGTTCTGTGCCGAAAAACAGCGAGTTCGACTCCAGTGCAAGTGTTAGTCCTGCGGCCGTGCCAGCCGCCACGCTTTTCGTCCAATCGCCAATGCCGACGCAAATCACGCTGCTGGCGATCGCTACGGCGATCACGCTGGAAAGCCGCAGCGCAAGCTCGGAATCGCCAACCACTTGTTTCCAAGCCCAAAGTCCGGCGAAGTAAACGGGTGATTGGTTGCCCGCCTGGGCGCGAGGCAGCACATCGGCAAACGATCCCCATACGCACCACGCCGAATGCAGTTCGTCGACCCAGAAACTTTCCGAAAGCGACGGGATGCGGATCGCGACAGCAATCGCCACGACGACCGATGCGGCGGCAAACAATCCGATCGATTCAAGGCGAGACGATGACATCACGCGGCCGACGTTGCGGCAATCGACTGGATGATTCGACAGGCGTCGTCGATCTGTGATTCGGTGACGTCCAAATGCGTGACGAAGCGAATCGCCTGAGGGCTGATTGCAAAGCAATCCACGCCCTGCTGATTCAGTCTTGAAAGCATCGCCTCGGCACTGCCCCAATCGGGATCGATCTCGACGACGACAATGTTCGTGTCGACGCGATCGCCGCGAATCGAAAGTGACGAGTATTGTCGGCAGGCGTCGCCCAGTTTCTTTGCCGCCTCGTGATCGTCGGCCAGTCGGTCGCGGTGATTTTCCAGAGCGTACACCGCACCGGCCGCGATCATACCGACTTGTCGCATCGCGCCGCCAAACAACTTACGAGCCCGACGTGCCTTCGCCGCGAACTCGGTGGACCCGGCAAGCACCGATCCGACCGGCGCGCCGAGTCCCTTGCTGAAACAGACGCTGACGCTATCGAAAGGCCTCGCCAGTTCTTTTTCGCTGATGCCCGATGCGACTGCCGCGTTCCACAGTCGGGCTCCGTCCAAATGGGTTCGCAAGCCGTTTTCGGACGCCCACTGGCAAATTTCGACGACGTTTTGCTGAGGCTGGATGCGTCCGCCCCACCGGTTGTGGGTGTTTTCCAAACAAACCAATTGCGTGCGAACGAAGTGGTCGTTGATCGGCCGGATCATCGATCGAAGCTGGTTGACGTGCAGCACGCCTCCCGGGCCGGCAACGGTTTGGGCGACCAGTCCCGATAGCTGGGCAAACGCAGCCTGTTCATAGTGATAAACGTGGCAATCCGCTTCGCACAGAAACTCGCTGCCCCGTTCGCAATGCACGCGAATCGCGACTTGGTTCGTCATCGAACCGCTGGGCATGAAGACGGCGGCTTCCTTGCCCAGGATTTCCGCCGTCAATTTTTCCAGGCGATCGACCGTCGGATCGACGTCAATCACGGCGTCACCGACAATCGCCTGGGCAATCGCCTGACGCATCGCCGGCGTCGGCTTGGTCACGGTGTCGCTGCGAAGATCGATCATGGTTGGGGTCCAAATGTTCCTGCGGTAACCAATTGTCATGGCTTCTACTATTCTATCCCAGGAAGCCCCGTAACACTTCGCCCCTGACACGTCCGCTCTCTACTTTCCCCTCATCAGCCTAGCCCAATGACTTTCAGTATCCAGCGCGTTGACGCTCGCACCGGATCTGCCGAGATTTTGCAGCAGCTTCGCGACAAGCTCAGCCCCCAAGGCAACGTGGTCAGCCCCCGAGGCCGTGCGTTGACCGAAGAAGTCTTCGGCAAGCCGCTGACGCCTGCTCAAGTCGTCGAAACGATCTGCGATGACGTCCGCCGCGAAGGTACCCCTGCCCTGCTCCGCTACAGCGCGGCGCTGGACAAGGCCGATCTGACGGCGGACGAATTGCGAGTTCCCGCGGCCGACTTGGTTGCCGCACACGCTGCGGCCGATCCGAAGCTGATCGAAACCATCGGCCGCATCCGCGACAACATCGTTGCGTTTCAGTCGGCGATTTTGCATAACGATGTCACGATCACACCTCGACCGGGCGTCACGCTGACCCAGCGCTATGTGCCACTTCGCCGCGTTGGCGTTTGCGTGCCCGGTGGCGCGGCGGCCTATCCGTCGACCGTGCTGATGACGGCCGTGCCGGCGCAAGTTGCGGGCGTCAAGGAAATCGCTGTGGTCGCGCCGCCGACACCGTTTGGTTCCTACAACACCGACATGCTGGCGACGTGTCATGAACTGGGTATCACCGAAGTCTATCGATGCGGTGGCGCCCAAGCCGTCGCGGCGATGGCTTACGGATGTGACGTGATCCCAGCAGTCGACAAGATCGTCGGCCCCGGCAACCTGTTCGTCGCCCTGGCCAAGAAGCACGTTTTCGGAACGGTCGATATCGATTCGTTCGCCGGACCCAGCGAAGTGATCGTGATCGCCGATGAAACTGCCCGCGCCGACTACGTTGCTGCCGACCTGCTGGCTCAAGCCGAGCACTCGCCCGGTTCGGCGATCCTGATCACTTGGCACAAACCGCTCATCGAAGCCGTCGCCGCGGAATTGGCAAAGCAGGTCGCTGTACTTGAGCGATGCGAGTTGACGGTGGATTCGCTTGAAGCCTTCGGTGCCTTGATCCTTGTCCGCGACGAAGATCACGCGTGTGAGTTGACGGATCAGTTCGCGCCCGAGCACTTGAACATTGAAACGGCCGATCCGAGTCGGTTGATGGCCAAGATTCGAAATTCCGGCGCCGCGTTCTTGGGCCACTACACCCCGGTGGCCTTGGGCGACTATGCGGCCGGGCCTAGCCACGTGCTGCCCACCGGCGGCACCTGCACCTGGGCCGCCGGATTATCGAGTAACAGCTTCCTGCGAAGCGGCAGTATCACCGAGTTCACGCCGGACGCCCTGAACCAAATCGCTCCCGACGTTGTCCGACTTGCTGAAAAAGAAGGTCTTACCGCCCACGCCCGCAGCGTGACGATTCGCGAGTAAGATTATCGTCTCGATCTGTTTGCGTTTCCCGTCCACGAGTGTTCAACGAATTTGAACGAGTATTTCCGACCGTGACCCAAGCCAACCCGTTTCGACCTGCCCTCGCAAAGATGCTGCCGTACGCGCCGGGCGAACAGCCACCGCCGGGTTCGTGCGTCAAACTGAACACGAACGAGAATCCCTATCCGCCGCCGCCTGCCGTCGTGGAAGCCATCCGCACGGCCGCCGGAGGCCCGATCAATCGTTACCCCGATCCGATGGCAACCTCGTTTCGCCGCGCCGCTGCCGAAGCGTTGGGGATGCCAGGTCCGGAATGGATTTTGGCGGGCAACGGCAGCGACGAGATTCTGACGATTTTGGTCCGAGGCTTCGTCGGCGAAGGACAGCGCTTGCGACTGCCCTACCCCAGCTACATCCTCTATCGAACGCTGGCCGATATCCAAGGTGCATCGTGGGAACAAACGCCGTTCGAAGACGGTTGGAAGCTTCCCGCCGAGTTTGCGAAAAGTGATGACGGACTGCGGTTGGTGTTATTGCCGAATCCGAACAGCCCCTCCGGCACCATCGTTTCGCCCAACGAAGTGGAAAAGGTCTCCGCTTCATTGACGTGTCCATTGGTTGTTGACGAAGCCTACGTCGATTTCGCTGAGACGAACTGTTTGGACTTGGTCAAGCGTAACGAGAATGTTTTCGTCACTCGAACGCTCAGCAAGTCCTACGGTTTGGCGGGATTGAGGTTCGGATTTCTGGTCGCCCAGCCACACATCGTCGCCGAGCTAACCAAGATCAAAGACAGTTACAACTGCGACGCGATTTCCATTGCCGCCGCGACCGCCGCGATGGGATGCCAAGAATGGTTGGCCGACATCAAGACCAAGATGAACACGACCCGCGCGGTGATGCAGTCTCGATTGTCGGCGATGGGATTTGAGGTCACGCCCTCGCACGCCAATTTTGTTTGGTGCCGACACCCCGACGGTAACCACAAGGCGATCTACGAATTTCTCAAGCAGAATAACATCCTGATTCGATACATGCAGTTTGCCGATTGGGGTGACGGTTTGCGTATTTCCGTCGGGACCGACGAGCAAATGGAATCCTGTCTCTCGACCATCGAAAGAGCTTTACAGTCATGACGCGCACCGCAACGATCAGCCGCAAGACCGGCGAAACCGATATCAAGCTAACCGTCAATCTGGATGGTAACGGCGGTGGTTCGCGAAGATCGGGCATTGGGTTCCTGGATCACATGCTGGACTTGTTGGCCAAGCACGCGATGATCGATTTGGACGTCGACGCGAAGGGTGACCTACACGTTGACGATCACCACACCGCCGAAGACATCGGTATCGCGCTGGGGCAAGCCGTCGATCAAGCACTTGGCAATCGAGCTGGCATCAAGCGTTACGGTCACTTCACGTTGCCGATGGACGAATGTTTGGTGACGGCCGCCGTCGATATGGGCGGACGTTATGCGTTTGAGTATCATGCACCGATCGCGGCGTCAAAAATTGGCACGTTCGACAGCGAATTGGTCGAGCATTTTTGGCAATCGTTCGCCGCCAACGCAAACTGCAACCTGCACGTCGTATTGCACCACGGACGCAACGGACACCACATCGCCGAATGCGTCTTCAAATCGGTTGCACGGGCAATCCGCATGGCGGCCGAAGACGATCCGCGAAGCGGAGGCGCCGTCCCCAGCACCAAGGGTGTGTTGTAACGCGGTTCGAACCTGAAACCTAGTGATTCCAGCGATGCCAATGTAGCCGGTATCGGCAGATTTCGGGGCCACGACAAGGATAAGCCGAGGGCGCTAAAGCGATGAGCCGACGGCGCTAAAGCGATGAGCCGACGGCGCTAAAGCAACGTACAGTGCGAATTTACCCGGCCGCTTACGTGTCGCGGCTCACGGAATAGACGTATGGCGCCGGACCAATAATCCCACCGATGCCAAACCGATCAGGCTCATCAGCACCGAGAATAACAAAAAGTTCGAAAGCAACGCGATCGACGCCAGGATCACCGCACCGATTCCCGCCGCCCAGCGGGCCGGCAACATCCACAACGTTAATCCGGCGACCGATTCGAGTATGACGACCTTTCGGCTGTACCACTTCGACATCTCACGCAGTGTGTCGGCATCGAAGTTGTCACGTAGCAAATTGAACAGCCAAAAGTCGCGGTCGCGGAAGTAGATGTCGTAGAAAACTTCGCCCGACCAATACTCGCTGGTCCATTTGCCGACGCCGCCACCGAGCAAGATCATCGAGATGATCAGCCGACCCAAAAACGCGCCGCGGCGAAGCAATCCATCAACATCGGGATCGTTCATGTGCCACACGAACCAGACCGACCACAACGCCGTCCACCACGTCGTCACAAACGTCATGTCGTTGTAACTGGCTTGGTGAAGACACAGGACCGTGCTGCCGGCTAGGGTCACCACGGAACAGAAAATTTGCAACGGACGGCTGGCCGTGATCAGGTTCAGGCCGATCGTGGCGGCCGCTGCCAAGTATGCCACCACCACCACGGAAGCAGCCCGCAAGAGACCGGGAAAAAAATCGTCGTTGATCGGGATGTCCGCGTACACGTCCGCCGCAGCGACGAAGTACGTCCACTTCCAAATCATTCCCAACAGCATGCCGAGCTGGACGATGCGATGTGCCACAACGACTCGATCGATTCGGATCGAATCAGTGTTCTGCGAATCCTCGGTCATCGCGTCACCTTCACCGACTGACGCACCAAAACAAAGCCGCCGGCGACGTCCGCGTCGGGTTTGGCATGAAGACGTGTCTCGATTCGTTGGCCACGGTACGTCGATTCGAGTTCGTACCAGCGGTCTTTGCCGTCATGCAGGTTGCGCCACCGAGTATCGGCAAACGTCAATACACGAATCGGAAAGTGGTTGATGTAACGACGCTCCGGTGCATCGCGTTGATCTGTGTTGGTCGAAAGCGGGTTTGCCAAAATGGGGTCGATCAACCCAGGCGGAAGCGCATCGACGCGGGTTCGATTGGCGAAGTTGTACATCGAGGGGATGGGGAACTGCACCGCCCAAACGCCGAAAGACGATGACGCCAAGTGAAACCGTCGAAGCGTTGACTCGGCGATCGCCGGCACCCATGGCATCAACAACAACCAGATCGCATTGACGATCACCAACGCCGCGATGGCGAGGAATCCATAGTCGCGGCGAAGGGTGGTTGTCTCATTCATGTCAACCTTGCAGCAACTTGATCAACGTTTCGCGGACTTGCTGTGGATTGGCGTTGGGGTTCTTCTTCTTCGCCTGTCCGATCAACGATCCGACGGCTTGCTGTTTACCCGCTTTGAAGTCTTCGGCGACCTGCGGATTGGCATCGAGTAATTCTTGGCAAAGCGTTTCAAGTTCGCTGTTGTCAACCGATTCGATCCCCAAAGCCGTGATAGCCGCTTCGACCGATTGGCCGGTTTCGATCATGTGTGCGAAAACGTCACGCGCTCGTGCGTTGTCCAGTTCACCCGAAGCGACCTTCTCCAGCAACTTCCCAAGAGAGTCGGCGTCGACCGGGAATTCGCCGATGCCAATGTCGCGATCCTTCAAGGTGCGCATCACGTCTTGCTGGATCCACGAACTCGTCCGCTTTCCGTCGCCCGAACCCGTTGCCGCCGATTCGAAATAGGCGATCAAATCGGGGCCTTGGTTGACGATCACATCGGCATCGTAGGGTTTGATTCCATATTGTTGGGCGAGTCGAATCCGGATCGCGCCGGGCAATTCACCCAAGTTCGCTCGAGCGGCTTCCACTCGCTCGATCGGCAATCGGATCGGCAATAAGTCGGGATCGGGAAAGTACCGATAGTCGGCGGACTCTTCCTTCTCTCGCTGCAAGAACGTGATGCCCGCGTTGTCGTCCCAGCCACGAGTCGTCTTGGATTCGTCGTCGATCGTCTTGCCGGTTTCTTCCCACAAATCATATTGGCGATCAACTTCATGCTCGATCGCACGCTCGACGGCGCGAAACGAGTTCATGTTTTTGACTTCAACGATCGGCGTGGCGATCTTCTTGCCGTCAACTTCGATGTGCAAGTTCACGTTCGCGTCGACTCGCAGAGAACCTTCCTGCATCTCGCAATCGGAGATGCCCAAGTGTGTCATTCGCAATTTCAATTCTTGCAAATACGCCTTGGCTTCGGCGCTGGAACGCATGTCGGGTTGGCTGACGATTTCTAGCAGCGGTGTGCCGCAGCGATTCAGGTCGATTCGCGTATCGCTGCGACCGGCTGCTTCGTCGTGCATGCTCTTGCCGGCGTCTTCTTCCAAGTGAGCACGCAGGATCCCGATGTGGCGCGTCGAATCCGGATCGGCGGGGTCAGGGATTTCGATGAATCCGTCGGCACAGATCGGTAGATCGAACTGGCTGATCTGATAGCCCTTGGGCAAATCCGGATAGAAGTATTGCTTGCGGTCCCACTTTGTCATCGGCGGGATCGAGCAATCAATCGCAAGCCCCGCGCGAATCGACAATTCGATTGCCGCGTCGTTCATGACGGGCAACGCGCCGGGCAAACCTAGGCACACGGGACAAACTTGAGTGTTGGGAGGCGCGCCGAAGGTGGTGCTGCAACCACAAAACAGTTTTGTCTCGGTCTTCAGTTGGACGTGAACTTCCAACCCGATAACGGTTTGGGCGGGATAGCCGTTGCTGAGTGTCATGTTATGAAATCTAGTGCTGGTATGGCGTATTCAAACGCGGCGAAATCACGAAGGGCGACGTTTGTGGTGATCGGTCACCGATTGGAAAGCGGCGCCGGCAAACAGCAACCGCGATTCTTCCAAAACCGGTGCTTGCAGTTGGACGGCGACTGGCAAACCCGAGGCATCCAATCCCGCGGGTAGCGAGATGGCCGGTACGCCGGCCAAGTTGGCGCCGACTGTGAACAAGTCGCAAAGGTACATCTGGATCGGATCGTCGACCTTTTGTCCAAGCGGGAATGCAGGCGTCGGAGTGACCGGGCCGAGCAACAAATCGACTTGGCTAAATGCCGCGTCGTAGTCGCCCTTGATCAATCGGCGTACCTTCAAGGCTTGGCTGTAGTACTGGTCTGCGTAACCTTCGCTCAGGGCGTAGGTGCCAACCATGATTCGACGTTTCACTTCGTCACCGAAACCTTCGGCGCGGCTGCGGCAATAGGTCGTCACCAGTGGTCCAAGTTTGTCGCTGTCCGACAAATCACTGGTTCGATGACCGTAATGGGCACCGTCGTATCGCGAAAGATTGCTGCTCGCTTCACACGGCGCGATCACGTAGTACGTCGGTACCCAATAATCGTTGTGTGGCAAATCGATTTCGACCATTTCGGCGCCGATCGATTGGAACACATCGGCAGCGTCCAGGGTTGCTTGACGCACCGAATCGTCGACGCCGTCGCGATCCATGGATTCTCGCAGAATGCCAATCTTCAGTCCGCGCAAATCGTGGGAACTGAGTACTTCGGTGTAATGCGAGATGTCCAGATTCAGTGACGTCGAATCGCGAGCATCATAGCCGGCGATTGTCTGCATCATCAGCGCGACATCGGGCACCGACCAACCGATCGGACCAACCTGATCGAGGCTGCTTGCGAATGCGATCAATCCATAACGACTGACTCGACCATACGTCGGCTTCAGTCCCGTCACGCCGCACATCGCCGCAGGTTGGCGAATCGACCCGCCGGTGTCGGTGCCGATCGAAAGCGGAACGGTGCCGGCTGCCACACACGCCGCGGCACCACCACTGCTGCCGCCGGGAATGCGAGTTGTGTCCCAGGGGTTTCGCGTCACACCGAAGGCGCTGTTTTCGGTGCTGGCGCCCATCGCGAATTCGTCCATGTTCGTCTTGCCGACGATCACGGCATCGGCGGCCCGCAATCGCTCGACCACGCCGGCGTCGTAGGGTGGCCGAAAGTTTTTCAGCATCCGCGACGAACATGTCGTCGGCATGTCGCGAGTACACAGGACATCCTTGACCGCAACGGGCACACCCGCCAAAGGCCCCAGTCTGCCGCCGGCCGCCCGTTTGGCATCGACCGCCGCCGCGGCCGACAACGCGGCTTCGCGATCGACGTGAGTGAAGGCGTTGATGGTCGGTTGCGAGGCTTCGATGGCGTCCAGGGCGGCGCCAGCGATCTCAACGGCCGTCGCTTCGCCAGCGGATTGGAGTCGAAGGATTTCCAGGGCCGAATCGAGCATAGGGGTGGATGCCAATGGAGTTGGTTCGAGGGGACGTTGTCCGAAATTATCGGTCATTGAAGCCGAATCGACCAGCGGGCCAATGTCACCCTTGCGAAACACTCACTTCGATCGTCGAATGCACTCGGCTTTGTACCGCGTGATCAGATCGTCTTTGACGCGCAGCGACCATTCTGAATCGAATCTGGGTTTCTTCAATCGGTGGCTGATCGCCGTAGCGGCTCGGTCACAGACCCGCATCGGCACCGAAAACCCGCTCATCAAGCGTTCGTCATCCAGCAGCGGTGCCAAAATCTTCAGAGCAAGCGGATGGTCGGACCAAAGCAACACGCACATCGTCTCGGCACGCTCGGTCGTCCCCTTGGCCAAGAATTCGCGATACACGTTTTCGGCGCGATCGGGGAAACGGTCTCCGATCAATTCCAGCAAATCTTGGCCCTGTTTCGTCGCATCAGGCAGACCATTGAGAATGTGGATTGCTCGCTTCCAAAGCCATTCAGGGTCTCGTTTGCCCGACCTTTCCAGCGCCGCCAACATCTTCGTGAAATACTGATCGTTGATGGTTGTCTCCGCGAAACCTTCGATCGCGGTCAGCACCGTCGGGTCGCTGGTCGTACAGATAGCATCGACGGCATCGAAGTCTTGCCCATCAGAATTCAAACGATCAAATCGAACCTGATTCAACCGATCGATCATCGTCGCGGCGTCACCGCGATGAGCCAGACTTTTCAAGCATGCGGTCGTCAAATACGAATCGTCGTCTTCGCGATTCCGTTGATAGATGCGACGGACGGCGCTCCCGATCGCGGGCACTCGATCGTGAGTCAGGCTCTCGATCAATCTCGCCAAACCAAATTTATCAATCACTGTCGACTCGGGCCGGTGGTTGCTGAGAACGTTTTCGGGTTGATCAAATAAGGTAACCAACAGTTCGCGGCAACGATGATCTTTGCTTTTCGGGTCCGGCGTGAAACCATGAAACTCGTCCGATTCAAGGCCCGCCAAATCACCGAACAACTGTTCCCTAGTGGCTTCCCGGTATACATCGCCATGCTTGTTGGTGAACTCGTCGAGCACCCGCTTGCATTCGGCTCTGTCTTCCGTCGCGTACAGGACCTTCTTGCAAAAGTCATAGACCAGACTTGAGTCGTACGTCGGCAACGACAGCAAGGGCATCACGACATTCTCGACCGTTTCCGGATAGTACAGCGACAATCGGTAATACGCGTTAACGCGGCGACTGTGCCAGTCCGGTTGCTTGAAGTCGAGAATCAATCCGTCGCGATGCGATTCTTCCGTCAAGTCCGACCAATCGGCCAAAACGATATCGCGAAGTCGCTTTGAATAAGTCGGTGAATTGACAATCAATCCGCCGGTCGGCTGATAGCGAGTCGCCACGTAGTTTCGATTGACGATCTGGCCGAGTGCCACGAAACAAAGGTCGCCAACGGTCAAGGCGTGTTCGTCGGGGTGGTCGTCATTTCTAGGTGATGATTCGCGGTTGACGCCTTTGGGCGGTTCGCGACGCGTTCTGTGATTGATGTCGTATTCGTCTGAAAACTCCATCCACATCATTCCCGACATCGGCTCGGTGTCGATCGTTCTCGAATCGTTGATGTGCTTTAAGAGAACGGGCACCGCGTCGATGCCACGTTCGACGATCTTTCGCATCGGTATCGAAGGACGACGATACGTTGCACCCAGCAGCGCGGTCCTGATTTGGCCAGTTCCTTCATAGGGCAAAAATTCGTCGCCCGAAAAATATCCCGAGTACCCGAAACCAGGATCCGAGACCGTCACCAGTTCGTTGATCAGTTGCTCGATCGCCTCGTCAGCGACCGCTGGCGCCGGGACCACTGATGACGAGGTGGCCACAAGCAGAGAAAGTATTAGCGTTCGGATCATCGGTATGCTACGGCTTGAGAAAAAGTGCTGTCGATCGCCCGTTCACTCCTAATAGCGACGTTTTCCCGAGGATCGAACAGGCGGTCGCCCGACAGCACCTTGCCGATCACAAAAGCGGCGCGGTCCAATGACCCGGTCCGAAGTTTTGTCCCCACTTTCCGAGGCTTATGATGATGCGGTCGATTCCCACTCTCTTCTTTTTCGCGTTCGGTTGGCTCGTTCTTGGAACGGTTGCGGCGAGGGCCGAAGTCCAAACCGAAACCATTGTCTACCACGATGGTGATGTGGCGCTGGAGGGGTTTGTGGCCTGGGATCCGGCAAAGGTGACCGGCACGGCACCGGGCGTGTTGGTTGTTCATCAATGGATGGGACTGACCGACTACGAAAAAGGACGCTGCCAGCAACTGGCCGAACTCGGTTGTGTCGCGTTTGCGCTCGACATCTACGGACAAGGTGTGCGTCCTGCCGACACGGCCGAGGCGGGAAAGACGGCCGGTAAGTACAAAGGCGACCGCGATCTCTATCGCCGCCGATTGAACTTGGGGCTGAATCAGTTGCAAGGTCGCAGCGACGTCGATGGCAAGCGAATCGCGGCCATCGGTTATTGCTTTGGCGGGACGGGCGTGTTGGAGCTTGCGCGCAGCGGTGCCGATGTTGCGGGCGTGGTCAGCTTCCACGGCGGTCTGGATTCGCCCAGCCCCAGCGACGGTAAAAACATAATCGCCAAAATTCTTGTCTGCCACGGAGCCGACGATCCGTTTGTGCCAAAGGACGACATTGAAGCCTTCGTCAAAGAACTCAACGACGCGAACATCAACTGGCAAATGGATGTTTACTCCGACGCCGTCCACTCGTTCACTCAACCGATGGCCGGCAACGACAATTCCAAAGGCGCTGCCTACAACCAACAAGCCGATCACCGTTCGTGGTTGGCGATGCAGTTATTCTTTCAAGAGTTGTTCGGCACGAAGATGCCGTTGGTTCAACCGTAGTCGCCATGGCGAAAGGTCGCTTCCCATGAACTCCGTCAATCCCTTTCAAACGCCCGGTGAAGCTCCGCAACCACCGACGCATTCCACCAATCCGAATACGCCGACTTCGCTGCTCGCGATTTTGCGAACCAGCCAACTGATTTGCGGTGCGTTGGTTGTCGGGTTGTCGGTCATTGTGGTGACGTTCGCGATCATGCGCCGGCCACCGGATGCAGCCAACGACCCAACCATCTTTCTTGTGGTCGGTGGCGGGATGGGATTGCTAACGATCGTGATGTCGATGCTGTTGCCCGTATTGATTCCCAAACCCCCAATCGAACGTTCGGCGGCGCTGGCCGAGGTTGTCGAGTCGGCGAAACCGGGAGATCGGTTGCCCGCTGAAATGCAGCCCGTCATCGCTAACTTCATGACGCGGCAACTGCTGGTGGCGGCTCCTTTGGAAGGCGGCGCTGTCACCAACGTCGTGCTTTGGTTCGTCGGCGGCTCACACTTACACGTGGTGTTTGTGGGTATCGCGATTGCCTTGATGGTCCTGCGCATGCCAACGATGGGGCGACTGCGCGATCACTTGGCGGATGCGGTGACTTGAATTATCGTCGACCGCGGCCTAGGAAAATTTTGGCGAAGTACAGTGCCTGGATGATTGCGCCCAAGGCGGCGACCACATAGGTCATCGCCGCCCAGAAAAGTGCTTTGCGGGCGCGGCTGTATTGTTCGTCTTTGGCGATGCCAACTTCCTCGAGCCAATTCAGGGCTCGTCGGCTAGCGTTGAATTCGACCGGCAAGGTGATCACGCTAAACAACGCCGGCAATCCGAGTGCGAAAAAACACAGCAGCGCCGTGCCGTGATTGCCTGCCATTTGAGAAATGGCCGCGCCGCCGAATGCCAAAACGGGCAATGCAATGTTGCTGACCTTCAACATTGGCACCATCTTGGACCGCAGCGACAACATCGCGTAGCCGGTCGCGTCCTGTACGGCGTGACCGCATTCATGAGTCGCAACCGCGACGGCGGCGACGTTGGATTGCGAGTACACGACTTGGCTCAGGTTCACCGTTTTGTTGCGTGGATCATAGTGGTCGGTCAATTGGCCCGGCGTCGAGATAACTTGTACATCGGTGATGCCGTTTTCGAACAGCATTCGTTCGGCCGCTTGCCGACCGGTCAACGGCATCGGATCGCTCGAAAACTGGACAAACCGTTTTCTCATTTGCCGAGAAACCAACCCGCTGATCGCCGGAATACCAAACAGCAGCAGCAAAAAAAACGGATCGTTCACGAAAGGCTCAATGGTTGGTGTAACGTGGAACCTCTGACGGCCCGCATCGAATCGAACAACAGTGTAGCTTTGACGCTTCGGGTGGACCACGTACCGGTGATCAAAGAATGGTCGTTCGCCTTTTCGATCTAGACGAGTCAGCCGCCGAGCGTTAGCAGCCCCCTTTTTCAATAAACTGTTAGCTCACGGCTCCAGTACGCCGCAGAACCTTTACGCGGAAACATCTGACTGAATCGCTCAAGCCGGCTGCTCGTGCCGCTGGATTCGAGCGACGTGTAACAAGTACAGGTGTTCGGTCGTTTCACCACCATCGGTTGTTACGTACAACCAGTGCTTGGTCAGCTAGGCAGTTTCGGGATGCTTGATCGTGATGTGTGTCCCGTCGCTCATGACTACCGTGAAGGGAACAAACGGACGCACACTCAGCCCTTTCCTGAGTTCAGCTTGCATGATTGAATCTCCAAAGACCGGGTGACGCATTGAGTTGACACGTCCAGCCGGCGACCTTCAAGTCCGCGATCGTCGCACGTTTAAGGTTACTGCCGCGATCCTAGTGGTCGTTCAGCGTGATCGTTGTCACGCATCCGATCGGACCGCCCGCCAATATGACGTCGCCCAAGTGCAAGCGGGCGATACGGTACGCGCGACACAGTCCCATCCCAAGGCCCCGTCCCGCTTCTCGTCCACTGAAGAACGGATCAAAAGCATGCAGACGCGCCGATTCCGACAAGCCGGGACCGCTATCGGCCACATGGATCATGATTCGGCCTGACTCGCGGACCAGCGACAGGACGATGGTGCCTTGGCAACCCACTGCATCGACCGCGTTTCGCACGAGTGCAGTGATTGCTTCGGTCATCATCTTTTCGTCGACAACCACTTCGGTCGCATCGTCGGGTGTCGCAACTTCTAATCGGATCGATTGCCGATTCGCTTCATCGCGAAACGATTCGGCGACTTGATGAAGGATCGGATTCAAATCACACCGGGACCGGATCGCCGCCGGCGGGTTGGCGAAAAACATCAGGTCGGAAATCATCTCATGAGCGCGATAGACCTGGTCCACAATTCGCTGAAGCGTGGCGACGCGAGACGGATTGGTCTCGCCCCGCTGTAGTTGTTGGGCCCGTGTGGATATGTTGGCCAACGGATTGTTGATCTCGTGGCTCAAACCGTAGGCAAGCTGTTTCATCGCGCCAAGTTTGCTTCGCAACAGCACACGATCGAAGGAACCGTCCAAAGTTCGGGCGTGCTCCATCGCTCTCGCCAACTGTCCCAACATGTCGTCGGAAACGGTGGCCTCGGTGGGCATCTTTCCGTTGGTGGTCGCGACGATCCGTGGCCATTGGTGTTGCCAGGTTTGTGACACTTTGGGGCCGCCAGCTTCTAGCCAGAGCGCGGCATCGTCCATCCATCGATCGAGTGGCAACACACGGAAGTGTGCGTAGAGTTTTTGCCAGGTCGATCGGGTGGCATCGCTGATCGTGGGCGGGCCAAGGAACGCGTCACCGTTGGCAAATCGGGACATCGCGTGATCGATCAACCAATCGGCCAAATCGGCTGGGTCGGCTTGTTCATCGGTCCAACCCAGCGCAGCAAAAATCAGCAACGGCGGGTCGGATTGGATTGCCCGAGCGACGCGAGACCGCAGCGAATCGTTGATCGCCGAACCTCGACCGAGATGAACCAATAGCGACCCGATGGCCTCGGTGGCTTCGGGACTTCGCGGCAACCACCAACGGTCCGAACCGCGCCGCAAACAGGGCAAAAACCCTGTTGGGCTCGTCCTATCTTGACTACGGTTCGCGGCGTCAGTTTCGTTGCGGTTTGCCAATTTCGCTATCGGTTCGAATCGATCAGTTGATCACACCGCGATCAATTTCGAGCAAGTCGCATGCGCGGCTGACCAAGTCGTCGATCGAAAACGGTTTCTGCATGAAATCGTTCGCGCCCGCCGCCTTCAGTGCGTCAACCTTGCTGTGTTCGACCATCCCCGAGATGCACAGGATTTTCACCATGTCCATCGTCGGATCGTTGCGAACGCGTTGGCAGACTTCTTTTCCGTTGATATCGGGAAGCATGACGTCCAACACGACCAAGTCGGGTCGAAACTCTTTGACGCCCATTCCGGCGTCGAAGCCGTTGTTGGCCGTTCGGATTTCGAATCGCGCATCGCGTTCGAAGCCGTCTTTCATCAAGTCGACCAAATCTTGGTCGTCGTCGACGATCAGCAGTTTTTTCTTTCCGCTTTCAAGTGCATCGGTGGGAATTCCGTTGTCGCGCATGAACAGATAAAGCTGTTCACGAGGGATCCGGCGGAACTTACTTCCGGGAACTCGAAAGCCTTTAAGCGACCCGTTGTCGAAACAACGAATGATCGTTTGCTGGCTGACTTTACAAATCTTGGCCGCTTCGCCTGTCGTGAAGACCGTTTTAGTGGTCATGGCAGAAACCATCCTCCCTGCATGACTAGCCGTTTTTCAGAGTGAAACTTGGCTTCGACATGTCTTTCCCGCACTGAGCTGTAGCAGCACCGCGTGGATCGTCGTACCGAAGCGGACATTGGGTGAAGGTAGGAATGCCCCTGTTGGCAATCCGCCCGACCGATCACACCTACGCATCCTCTGCGTACAAGCCAGACCGGCCATTCACCGTAAGCCCTCATCTAGCAAACTTGCCGTTCCTACCGCACTACCACTTTCCCGCTTACATCGTCGGGAGGTGGCAGACTGCGTGAAGAACGCAGGCGACAAGAAGCTCCGAGCCTCTCTGCCTTGCCAAGCTTGCCTCATCGCCGAATTCTATCGATTCGTCAGATCCGGTCAAGATCGATTTGAAAGCCGTAAGTCAATAGAAACATTCGACTTACCGCAAAACCCGTGAACCAGGGCAAAAGTTTTTTGATTGCCGGCCCTGATAGTGTTATTTGCTAGCGTTTGCTTCGATCAGTTTTTTTGGCGTTTCCCAAGGCGTACCCAGGAAAGCCGACGCAGGCTTGCCATGGGTGTCGAATTCACTATCGAAAAGCGGGGAAAACTTTAGCTTAAACTCGGGTGACTCGCTGTCAACGAAGTCTTCCGGAACATCTTTGCCAAGCTTCCATTGCTACAGCCAAGCCAAGCCAAGCCAAGCCAAGCCAAGGGACGGGACGGGCAGAGGCTATTTTTCGAGCAGTCTGAGGTGGTGACCAGATCCCCAGCGCGCCCAAGTCTTAACATTGGCCGGGTTGAGTGGATTCAAACTGTGCGGGCGTCTGATAGCCACGACTCGTTGTTGTCTCGCCCCGCAAACCGATCGCTGCTAATGATCCAGGTGCGCCATCACCAATGCGATATCGGCCGGTGTGATTCCGCTGATGCGTTTGGCTTGGTCCAAGGACAACGGTCGGACCTTCGATAGCTTTTCGCGTGCCTCGTTTCGCAGCGCTGAAATTTTCTGGTAATCGAACGATGTGGGGATTCGCTTATCGGCCAATCGGTGTTGCTTCTCGACTTCCAATTTTTGCCGACTGATGTACCCCTCGTACTTCACGTCGTGCACAACTTGTTCAGCGGCCGATTTATCAATCACGGACAATTCCGGCACCAACGCGCACATCGCCGACCAATCAATTTCGGGTCGGCGCAAGTAAACGTCGCCAGGCGCGCGATCGATGCGGGCCGCTTTCAAAATGGCGATCGCACGATCGATGTGTTCCAGTTTCGTCGCGAACCTTTCGCGTCGATCGGCCGTGATCAGCCCGAGGGCATCCGCATCGCCGGTCAATCGACGATCAGCGTTATCTTGCCGTAGCAACAATCGGTATTCGGCTCGGCTGGTAAACATTCGGTAGGGCTCGTCGGTTCCGGCCGTTACCAAATCGTCGACCAACACGCCGATATAGGCTTGATCGCGAGTCGGGATCCAAGTCGGTTTCCCGGCAACCGTTAATGCCGCATTCGCACCGGCGATCAGCCCTTGCCCGGCGGCTTCCTCGTATCCCGTCGTGCCGTTGATTTGACCGGCAAAGAACAAACCGCCGGTCGACTTGGCTTCCAAGTGAGGCCACAACTGGGTCGGTGGACAGAAGTCGTATTCGACGGCATACCCATATCGCATGATGGATGCGTTCTCGAGGCCCACAATTTTTTTGAACATCTGATCTTGAACGTCGCGCGGCAGGCTGGTCGAGATGCCGTTGACGTAAACTTCTTGCGTGTGATGGCCTTCGGGTTCCAAGAAAAGTTGGTGTTGCGACTTGTCAGCAAAACGCACGACTTTGTCTTCGATCGATGGGCAATACCGAGGCCCGGTTGAGCTGATTTGGCCGCTGTAGATCGGCGCGCGATCCAGGTTCGCTCGGACCAAATCGTGAACCGCTTCATTGGTGTAGGTGATGTGACAGGGAACTTGTTGAACGTTCAACTTGTCCGTCAGGAACGAGAACGCTTGCGGGTCGTCATCGCCGGGTTGTTCTTCCAGGTTCGAGTAATCGATCGTTCGCGCGTTCAAGCGCGCGGGCGTGCCGGTCTTGAACCTTTCGACTTCGAAGCCGAGTCGGTCCAGCGCGCCGCTGATGCCCGACGTTGTGCCCTCCCCTCCCCTGCCCCCGGCTGTTTGCGCCGTGCCGACGTGCATGATGGCTTGCAGGAACGTGCCGGTGGTTAGGACGACGGCCGAGGCTCGGTAGATCGCATCGCCGCGAACCTTGACGCCTACAATGCGTTCACGGTCGCCGACCGTTTCGGTCACTATGTCTTCGACCGTTTCTTGCCGAAGGTCAAGATTGTGCTGGGTTTCGATCTTGGCCTTGATGTACGACTGGTACGCCCGCTTGTCGGCTTGGGCGCGGGGGCTGTGCATGGCCGGGCCTTTGCGGCGGTTGAGCATCCGAAATTGGATGCCCGTTGCATCGATGGCTTCACCCATCAAACCGCCCATCGCGTCGACTTCGCGAACGATCTGACCCTTGGCGACTCCACCGATGGCCGGATTGCACGACATTTGACCGACAGTGTCTAAGTTCGTCGTCAGCAGCGCCGTCTTGGCGCCCAAACGGGCCGCCGCAGCAGCCGCTTCGGTCCCGGCATGTCCGGCTCCGATGACGACGACGTCGTAGTGATAAACGATAGCGGTCATGAATTTCGCAGTGATTTCGCGGAATCGAGTTAAGTGCGGTTTTCTTAAAGAAACTGTCGTGAAATGGTCGAATTCGAAACAGAGGGACTGCGTCGACACGCCAGCCCCCGGATCGATTTCGCACGTCGATCAATCGTTCTTACACAGTGTTTCCCGATTGAGGCTTGGCCGACAAGATGCAAATCGCAAAGAAAGCGAAGCTGCTTGCTGTCCTAGCCGCCATCTGGGGTGTCGGTGAGATCGGTTCGACGTTCGGGCTGATCGGCACAGGTATGTCTATCAACACCAGTATGCTGATCAACACTGCGTCGGCTGTCGAGGTGAGCGGCTCGGTGGCTTCGGCCTCGATCGAGCCCGTGTTGGCAGCCCCCAGCCCCGACAGCTTCGTGCTGGGATCGCGAACCTTCACGATTCCCTACACCATCGACGTGACCGGCAACGATGCCATCGAAGTCCAGTTGTTCGTCAGCCGCGGCCCCTCCGATGCTTGGAAACTGATCGAATCGAAACGGCCCGACCGTCAGGCTGATGGCAGCGACCAGGCCAAGCAGTTCGAGTTCACGGCTGGCGAGGACGGCGAGTACTGGTTCGCCACCCGGACCGCCAAACCCACTGGATTGGCGACGCTTTCCAGCACCGTGTCGCCGCAGTTGAAGGTGTTCGTCGATACTGCAAAACCGCGTGCCGAAGTCGTCGCCGAAGCGGATGCGGATGGTCACGTCGACGTCCAAATGCTGATCGAAGACGCGACCCCGCTGAAAACGATGCAGCTTCGGTACTTCACCGATACGGATCGAACGTGGCAGGAAGTCGACTTGACCCAATTGCCGGCGGACGGACGCATCGGATTCACGCCGAGTAAAGCCTGGCAACAGCTCTCGTTGCAGTTGGTCGTCACGGACACTGCGGGCAACCAGAACTTTGCCAACAAATTGGTACAATTGCCTCGCATTGCCGAAGCACCGCCCGAACATCGTTACGCGATGCTGCCCGGTGGCGTCGACGCGCGGGCAACCCCGTACCGGCTTCGTGAATCCGAAGCCGTCGATGCGATGGCAGTGTCTGGTCCCGTGATCGCGCTGGATCGTCGCCGTGCGCCACAAAAGCAGCAACACGCGACCGCACATGGATATGCCCAAGGATACTCGCCGGCAACCGCAGCACCGCAGCGCGGCCTGAACAACTTTCGCGGTGCCGCTTTCCCGGGACCACAAGGAAACGGCGGTGCCTTGCCATCGCCATCGATTCCGGAACTGATTCCGCCGCCGGAACCGGCAAGCATGACGGACCAGTTGTTCGCACCGCCCAGCCGTCCAACGCAAACGCCGCCCGCCAACACGCCGCCAATCGATGCGCCGTCGATCTACGCGACGCCGGCTCCCTTTCCGACGTCTCCGGAACAGGTTGCCCCCGGTCCGGCCGAAAGCATTTTGCCGCCACCGGCTTCGTTGGATCAGATCACCAGTGGTTTCGGATTGGCGGCGCCGTCCAACCCGGCCGCGCCCGAATCCATTCCCGCACCCGACGGCCAAGCGGATCCGAACGCGCGGAAGATTCCGGAGTCGATCCCTGCGCCGACAGCCGACGAGGCACCAACACTGGGGCCTTCGCGAACGCTTTCCGAGGCGATGCGGCCATTGTCCGAACAAAGTGCCGTGCCACCCAAGCGAGAAGACACCCCGGCACCGTCGCCTCGTTTGTCACCGAAGCCGCCCGTCGACTATCGCAGCGCACGTCCCAATGCACCGGAGCCTTCGTCGTTGTCGGCTCGCGTTCCCGTTCGCTACAGTGAGGGACTGCGATTCAGTTTGGCCTACGAATTGGAAGCCGTCGGCAGCCAAGGCGTTGACGCGATCGAACTGTACGGCAGCGTCGACGAGGGGCGATCGTGGAAACTGTGGGGTAGCGACCCGGACCGATCCAGCCCGTTTGACATCGAGACGCGTGAAGAAGGTGTGTTTGGCTACCGGATCGTGGTCGTTGGTAAAAACGGACTGGCCAGCCCTCGGCCGTTGTCCGGTGAGACGCCTGACATTGTCGTGGTCGTCGATACGCAAGTGCCAACCGTGCGAATCACGGGCGCCCGTTACGGCGAAGGTGATCGCGTTGGCGCGCTGGTGATTTTATACGAATGCGAAGATTCCAATTTGATGGCCCGCCCGATCGCGCTGTCGTTCGGTCCCAGCACGGACGGACCGTGGACGACGATCGCGGCCGGTTTGAGCAACGATGGCGACTACGTTTGGCCTGCTGATCCTCAACTGCCGCGACAATTCTATCTGCGAATCGACGCGACCGACCAAGCCGGCAACGTCGGAACCTACATTTTGGATAAGCCCATCGACGCCCAGGGCCTCGCGCCCCGGGCAAGAATCCGTGGTTTCCAATCGATCTCGGGTGCCGCGCCGGACGCCTCGTTCAAGTAAGTGGGCGGCTGATCAAAATCCCTCGGGAACCGCCGGCCCCAAGACCTCTTGCGCGGATGTCGCCGCTTCAGTGCCCGGGTACTTCTCGATGATTTTTTCCATCATCGCATTCACGCGGGCTGGCGTGGTTCGGCCGGACTGAATCGATTTCTGAGCGATCTGCCACAACTTCATCGCGTCCAATTGTGTCTGGACCGATTCGTCGTTTTTCAGCTTCGACCAGTTTTGCTCGACGGACTCGGGAAGCGAGTAGCCGGCGAATTGCCCTTTCAACGTTTCATAGACTTGGAAGGCATGCCAAGGGTCCTCGGACTGCTCGGCTTGTTTGGCATCAGCGGCCAGCGTGTCGATTTTTTGTTGAACATACGACATCAATTTCTCGCCGGCGGCCTTGGCGGCCGGGCGTCGATCACGCGTTAATCGCGTCACCATTTTCGACGCCGACGCGTAGTCGCCGAACTCGACTTGTCGCCACGTGTCCATGACTTCGGACGGTATGTCGGAGGGGTCGACATTCCAAGACGCTCCGGCAGACGCGGCTTGCAACGTGCCGGGAATGTCACCACCGTCGGCCCGTCGAACTTTGCCATCGGGGTCAATGACGCGTGCTTGCCAGATGTTTTGCAAACTGACTTCGTTGACGCCTGCCATGCGTTCCAGCGATCGATCGACGTCCATGATGACGGGCACATGGATCCGCTGTTGCTTGACGTACCGGGCTACTTGCTCGGGCGATGATCCCGAGTTCACGGCGATCAACATGACCGGTTCTTTCTGATTGGCTTGCGCGGCGGCCAAAATGTCTGGCCATTTTTCGCGACACCGCGGGCACCCTTCCTCGAAAAAGTACAGCACGATCGCTTTGCCTCGCATCGCGTCGACAGAGATCGGCGAACTATTGATCCAGGCTCGTGGATCGCTGGGCAACCGCAGGCCGGGTTTCTCGTCTTGTCCCAACGCGACTCGCTGTGGGATTCCCTGAATAGCGGAAATCAACACTGCGAGTGAAAATAGCGACCGTATCATCTGGCTTCCTTCGATTCTGCTTTGGGTGACCCGTTCGCTTCTTAGCCCAACCGGCCGTGCGCTCAAGCAAGGTGCGTTTTCGAACCATCATTCTACCGTCCCGACGGCTCTGGTATTCTATCAGGTATGACACTGATTCACGCCTTCGAAATGCTGCCTGCTCCGCCCGCCAACGTCCCCGATGTGGTCGCCGTTTTCGGTGCCGACGCGTCGCTGCGGACTTGGTCGATGCAGGCCCTTTCGGTGGACGGTGACGTGACCCAGTTTGATGGCGAGTCGACGAAGTGGTCGGACCTTCGTGACGATTTGGCCACCGCTTCGCTTTTCGACATGGGCGGCGGCAAACGCACGATCATGGTTCGCGGTGCCGACAAGTTTGTCAGTGACCACCGACCGGAGCTTGAAAAGTATTTAGCCAAACCGGGGTCGGCTTCACGATTGATCCTGGATCTCGAATCCTTGGCATCGAATACGCGGATCTACAAGGCGATCTTGAACGATCACATGCTGGTCGCCTGTGGCAGTGCGACGGATGCCAAATCGGGCGTGACCGCAGCGACGCGGCGAAAGTTCTTGACCGGTTACGTTGCCGCGAGACACAAAACGAAATTGGACAAGACGGCTGCCGATGCGTTGCACGAAATGCTGGGTGACGAAATCGGCATGCTCGATACCGAGATCGCGAAACTTGCCCTCTACATCGAGCCTGGTGGCAAGATCGAAGAAGCGTTGGTGCGTGATATCGTCGCGGGTTGGCAAGGTAAAACGGTTTGGCAAATCACGGACGCGATTGCGACCGGAAACGCTGCCGAAGCGATTCGGCAACTCGACAAACTGTTAAGTGGCGGTCAACGCGCGATCGCTCTGCTGCCGCAAATCGCGTGGTCACTTCGTCGGCTGGGGATGGCGACCGCGATTGTCGAGCAGCGTGAACGATCGGGACGAAAGATCCAGTTGGAAGATGCGTTGTCGTCCGCCGGTTGCCGACGACCGAGCGAGATTCAACAGGCTAAACAACAATTGATCGGTATCGGCCGCGGCCGGGCCCGACAACTGTTGCCGTGGCTATTGGATGCTGACTTGCGATTGAAGGGAACGCACAGCACCGAAGGCCGTGATCGATTTCTGTTAGAGCAACTTGTGATGAAGTTGGCGAAGTCGGCCGTATAGCGGCGGGTGCTATTTTGCTTTCGCTACGTCTAATGAATCGCACGGCTAGTGAATCGTCGCGCGGGCTCGCTCGACCATGCACGGTCGATCCGGATCAATCAGCAAACCGTGTCCGAACCGATCCATCCATTGACAGAAAACGGCAACGCCTTGGCGGGCGATCAAAGCACGTTCCAACGATGTCGTGGGAACCACCCACAACATATGCAGTGGGTTCTGTTCGATCGATACTGCGTTGCGGATCGCGAAGTCCGACGGAATATTTGGAATCATGAATAGGCATCCATTCAATTCGCCGCAGCCGAACAAAGGCGACCCGTGCTCGTAGGTCGAACCGTAGCCGATCGACGATCCGGCTTGAATCGTTGTTTCGGCGATGCAGTGGAGTAGTTCAATGTACGAGGGTGCCGGTCGGTCGGCGTAGAGGACCAGCTCGCATCGCGACGACGTGGATCCGCCTGTCGAAGGCATTGCACGATCACTCAGTCCACTGGTCACGATCGTTGTGGCAGGACGCACGGCACTGGCCGGGTGGACATGAACGGCAACCGACGAGTTGTCCGAGCGATCGACATGCCCGCGAGCACCGAAGCGACGAACAAACTCGGCTTCACGAAGAAAACCTGCCGCTGTGATCCGAGGACGCGGAGTTACCGGACGCGGAGTTACCGAAAGTGGACGTGGATCCTCCGCCAGCATCGCAGACGGATCAGGAATCACGTTTGGTTCTGCGATCGCAGTTGGCTCTGGTGATGGAAGGTCGGCTGGCGGCGTTGAAGCGACGACAGTGTCTGGCACCGGAGTGTCCGTCGCAGCATCGGGCTCGACGGCAGTCGGAGCTGGATCCGGCAATGAGACCGGAACATGGGCTTCAGCCGGTTCCGCGATTGCAATCGGCTCTGGTGATGGCAGTTCCGCAGGCAATGCCGGGGAAACGATATCTTCAAGTACGGGACTCGCGATGACAGCCTCTGACTGGTCGGCAGTCGGATCCGCAGTCTTCGGCCGTTCCGGTGGTGCTTGTTTCTTCACCTTGGGTGCAACAGCGACCGGAGACGCAGGGAACGTCAGCCCGCTGATCTGTTGAGCCTGTTTCCACCGTTTGCCATCGCTGCTGACCATGACGGCGGGTTTGATCCGACCTGCGGCCGCCAGCTTGGCTAGTTTCGGCAACGTGAACGGGCCCGCATCACCACCGCGAGTCCGGACCCAGTACCGTTTGGGCGGCGCCTTTGGGAACGGCAGCCCGCTGATACTCTCGGCTTTGAACCAATTTTCGCCGTCGGCACTGACGCCGCTGCCCGGTTTGATCTTGCCGGCCGTCACCAAGCGGATCAACGTCTTGGACGTGATCGGTTCGGACGGGCCATTCTTCGTCTTGAGAAACCAATGTCGGGGCACCGCAAAAGCCTGAGTGAGAAGGTCTGTCCCCCGTGACAAGGACGACGCTCAAGCAGCCATTGTAATTCAAAAAAGGTGGGTTCCCAGTTTCAATTTCCGTACTGATCTTCGACGGCAAAATCCGAGTCCAACTGCACCCATTGCCAACGCCATGATGGATGATGGCTCAGGCACGGCGCTGAACGTGACAGTTGCCGCCACTCTCGCATTGACGGCATCGCCTGGAAACGAAAACGTCTGCGTCGGTACATCGATCCCAACAAATCCATGATTGTTGACGACCAATCGCAAGCTGTTGAGGCCACCAATGTTGAAGCCGCTGGTCACCGATCCCGCCACGGTTTCGTCGAACGTATAGCTGATGTCTGGAGTGTTGTACTGAAACTGCATCAGCCCAGTTCCGGTTGTGCCAAAGAATGTCGAATTGCCAATATCGACACCATTGAGCTGAAGGACCACACGATCGTTGCCGAACAGGTCGTCGAAATCCAATCGCACATCCGTCGCACCGGCTGGAATGGCGAACGTGTTCTCGGCCGAATAGAAACCGTCAAACGCGGCCAATGAACCACCAGTTGTGAAGGTGCCCGTCGCCTGACCATTGGAAATCAGGCTGATGTCATTGGCGCTGTTCAAGTTGACTTGAAAGGTGGGAGCGTTGACCGCTCCTGCGCCCGTCGACGTCCAGCTTGAAGCATTGCCGCCCGTCCCAAGATTCAAAACTTCAGCGCCGGTTGCTCCTGTTTGGGCAACGATCGAAATCAATAGTGGGAACAGCAACGGTCGAAAAAAAGCAAATGGAAGTGTCATCGTCGGCGACCGAAAAAGGATGCTTGCTTGGGGAACAATGAACGGATCACCCTTGCAGAGTATTTGCTCGCCCCCTTACAGGTCAAACGGGACGTGATCGCACGACGGGTGCACCTGCCGCCGCATTCTTTTACGCTACATGCGGTTGCTGGTACCTTTGGTCAACGCCATGAAGGCGGATTCGAGGTCAAGTTCTTCTTCGCTAAAACGCCGCAGATCGATGTCGTTTTGAATCAACAGTTTCGGCAGATCGCTGTAGTCTTCCACGTCGCTGCCAAGAACGACTCGCATCACTCCGTCGCCCATCTCGCAGCCCTGGACCTTCGGGTGTCCGGTCAGCAAATCCGAAATCGCGGTCATCTTTTCGCGGTCGGCCGGTTGGATCACCAACACCGTGTGCTGGCGGACCATGCGAATGACTTCGGCCTTGGTCGCATTCTGTTTCAGTTCGCCTTTGTCGATGATGCCGACCTTGTTACAGACGTCTGCAAGTTCCGGCAAAATGTGACTGCTGACGATGATCGTCTTTCCCATCTCGCCGAGTTTGCGAAGCAGGTTCCGCATCTCGATCCGGGCCCGCGGGTCCAATCCCGAAAGCGGTTCGTCCAGCAACAACACTTGAGGGTCGTGCAACAATGTCCGCGCCAGCCCCAGTCGCTGCGTTTGGCCTCGCGACAGTGTGTTGGCGTAGGCGTCCCGTTTGAAATCCAAGTCGACGACGTCCAGCATTTCGTCAACGCGTTTTCGGCGTGCTTCGCCTGTGATGCGATAGCTGGCGGCGAAGAACTCCAGATACTCGACCACCGTCATGTCGTCGTACACGCCAAAGAAGTCGGGCATGTAACCGACCAAGCGACGAATCTCTTTGGGAGCGGTGTGAACGCTATGACCACACACATACGCTTCGCCCCAACTGGGTTCCAGTAGCGTCGCGATGATTCGCATCGTCGTCGTTTTCCCCGCGCCGTTAGGCCCGATGAAACCGAACAGGTCACCGGCCTGAAGATCCAGGTCGATACTCTTGATGGCGAACGCATCGCCATATTTTTTCGTCAGGTCGGCGGTCTTGATCACGATCGATATTTACCGATGAAGTAGTGGTGGTCTTTGAGCGTTAACGAGTCTTCGCGATGACGGGCATGATCACGCGAATCATCGTCAATTTGTCGCCTGCGGGCGTGAAGGCAGCGGTGTCATGGGATTCGTTCGCGTCGGTCAATCGGACTGTCGTCAACGGCTTATCCAACCGACCGTACAGAATGCACTGGTCGTCGTTGAGCGTATCGCTGAGGTCCAGTTCACCGAGCGGATGGTTCTGTAGGTTTGTGTATTGGCTGCCGCCGGTCGCGCCGTGGAACATCAACATTTCGGCGACTCGCGTCGGTGAGTTCTTCGCCGACGGATCCCAGGCCTGCGTCTCTGTCGAACTCTCGAGTGCCTTTTGGCGACTGAGTAACCAACGGAAGTTTTTTTGCCTTAGCTTTCCCACATCGGCAATGCGTTCGCCGGCACGAAATCGAGTCGGCAACAGATACGCCCAGTTCCGAAAAACCAGCTTTGCGTCTAGAAGGTCAAACGGCAGCGGGTTGACCAAGTCGCCCTGCAGCAATTCGCTGCCTGGCCTTCGTTCTAGCACGGTAACGTCGTTTAG
The DNA here is from genome assembly GCF_007860125.1 of Rubripirellula tenax. Lineage (NCBI taxonomy): Bacteria > Pseudomonadati > Planctomycetota > Planctomycetia > Pirellulales > Pirellulaceae > Rubripirellula > Rubripirellula tenax. The sequence goes on along the minus strand of NZ_SJPW01000002.1, from coordinate 1,273,442 downwards.
TTTCGGCTGGAATGTCGTGTCGCTGAAAAAGCCTTTGCTGCTTCGCGGCGCCAACGGCAGCCCGCGAAGCCAACTGCTGACGCGGTCGTCCTGTTTGCGAAACGCGACGTCATAGACAGGCAGTCGCGCGTCTTCGATCGAAATTTGGATTCCGCCGAACGATTCACCCGGATAGCCGAAGGGTGCCGTTCGCGACTGCAAGGCTTCCGGCGCGAGCGATTGCAACGACGGCGATTTGGAAATGTCGACGTCGAATCGGGACGCATCGTGTGTGTAAACGTAGTTGATCGAGTATCCGCGACCAACGCCGGCTATCGAATCCACGTCCACAATCTCGATTCGATTACATCGCACCGTTTCATGACCCGTGCTGGTTCCTGCGTTGCCGTCAGACGTTGAAGCCGTTTGGGCGGTTGCAGCCAAACCGGCTTGGGCCGGCGGCGCGATCGTCGACTGGGATGCCATCAGCAGCGACAATCCGATGGCCACAATCGGGAACGTTAACCATCCCAGCAAAGGCTTGCCGAAGACTCGGTTGATCAGCAGGTAATCCAACGGACCGATCAATGCGACCAACGCCATCATCGCCAAAGCGAGTACCGAGAAGTTGAACCGACGCTGGATCGAAAACTGGTCCAATACCGCTCGCGTTTGACCGGCCAAGTCGTTGTAGGCGGTTGATTGTCCCGACCGTTCCTTCCCGCGTTCCTCGATACCGATCGCGGACCCCGCCAAACGCGTGATCAGGTCCATGCGTTCCGGCCACGTCGCGAACTGTTCCGATTCTAAATCTGCGGCAACGACGACGACGGTTCCGAATCCGACGATGTACCGTGACGCGATCGGAGTACTGACCCGCCGCGTGGAGCGTCCCATGATCATGACGTCGCCGCGATCTTTGGGCAGTCGGACGCCGACAAAAGGTTGCAGCGGAGATTGGCTTGACGTGTACGTTTCCACGCCCGCGGGATCAATGGTGGTCGTGGAGATCGAATCGATCGGCAAGAGTTCCCCAAGCCACGGCGCGGCAGTCAGCAATTCGTCGGACTGCTTGCCCAGCGTCAAAAACGCCTTGCCGCCGTCTCGAATCCACTGGGCGATGGCTTGTCGTTGTCGATCATCCAATTGAGACAGCAGTTCGCTGCCGCTGCTGTTGATGACGATCAAATCGATCCCGTCCAACCCCAAAACCGAGTTGGGCATCGCTTCGGCGGACGTCGGCCGCGTGACGGCGATCGCGCCGTCGCGATCCAGGATCCGGTTGACGCCAATTTCGTCGATCCCCAAGGGATCACCCAGTACCAACACCCACGGCATCGAAAGGGGGATCATCGCCGGTCCGTCCGATGGCGAACCCTGCGTTGGCAAACGGGCGGATAACAGGGTTTTGTACGACGGTGCGGCGTCACCTGCCGAATCCTCGCCGGCCAACATCACCAACGGTGCCGCTTCGCTGCCCGGGATCACGTACGTCCATGCGTAGGACGACGTCTCGCCGGGTGCAACTTCACTTCGCTCGTATCGAACTTGGACACCATCGCCGTCGCGAGTTTCGATGGCGGTGACGGCGGCATCGACGGGTGTGCGAATGCCGATCCAGCGGCCGACTCGGTAATGACCGTTGATGCCGACGGAATACTCAAGCTGTTCTGCAGAAGCGTTGACGCCTGCGATCATCATCAATGCCGCCCACACAATCGTCCACGGGCCGCGTCGAAGGCAGGCACACCATCGCCGGGGCCGTGATCGGGTGGGTTGGAAAGCACGCATCGGGTTACCGTCGTCGATCGGGTGTTCGGAAAGAGTAGCCAAGGGTATCACGGCTTTTCGGAGTTGGGGCACTCGCAAACCAATCGCTTGCATCCGGGGCACCCGTGTCCATACTTGGCCACCAACGCCGCGTTCAGATCGACACCGGCGACGTTCGCGATCGTGGCCAGCCATGCGATCACGTCGGCAAACTCTTCCGCTAGATTCTGTTTGTCGTTGCCTCGCAGGGCCGACGCCAATTCGCCGACTTCTTCCATCAACCACATGAACGTGCCGTCGACTCCGCGAGCAACGTCTTTTTCAAAGTACATTTGATGAATGTGCCGCTGTAAGTCGGCGATCGACAGTTCTTCGGTCGGCTGGGATGGCGAAGTCATCTTGGTCGGGGGTCAGAGCAACGGATCAGCATAAATTCGTTTGGATGGCCGCAGTGGATGCGGTAAAACGCCAACAACCTATCCCGCTGCCCGATATCACGGTAGTCAACTACAGTGATTGCGGTCGTTTGGTTCCACCCCATCTCTTCGCAAGCGAAAAATCTTTCTGCCAATGACTCGTCCGCAGGCCTCGCAAAGCACAAAAACCGCAGCTTCGAAGCCGCCCCGCAGCGGAGGCGATTTCCATCGATATCCGTTCTATTCGCCGCGTTTTTGGCACGGAATGCGTCCCGGAACGTGGTGGAATCTGCTCCGAAGCCGCCATTTTCGCATTCATCCGTCGCGCTACGGAATTCTGATCGGCGTCACTTTGGCGACGCCGGTGAACACGATTTTGGCGGGGCTGCAGTGGCTCTTGTTCCGAAATCAGCTGGCCCAGGCCGAATTGCACGGTCCGCCCGTGTTCATTGTCGGACATTGGCGCAGCGGCACGACGCTGCTGCACGAGTTGATGGTGCGCGACGAACGACTCAGCAGCCCCTCTACCTACCAGTGTTTTGCCCCCCAGCACTTTCTGGTGTCCCAGTGGTTCTTCCGCCGATTCGCGGGCTGGCTGCTGCCGGGTAAACGGCCGATGGACAACATGGAGGCGGGCTGGGATCGACCCCAGGAAGACGAGTTTGCGATCCTGACGCTTGGCGTGCCGTCGCCCTATCGCCGAATCGCATTTCCGAACGAAGCACCCACCGATCTGGACTATCTGGATTTCGATGGCGTCTCAGATGCCGACGTGAAGTCTTGGATGACGGCACTTCATCGGTTTCTGGTTTGTGTCAGCGAATCGACGGGGCGTCCGTTGATCATCAAGAGCCCCACCCACACTGGGCGCATCGCTGCGTTGGCACGTGAGTTCCCGGACGCCAAGTTCATTCACATCACACGCGACCCGCGCGAGTTGTTCCCATCGACGGTGCGATTGTGGCAGGGGCTCGATGAAGTCCAAGCCCTGCAAAAACCTCATGGTGAAAACGACGAAGCCTACGTTATCGAGTGCTTCGAGCGGATGTACAAATCGTTTCACCGTGATCGAGATCAATTGCCCGCCGGTCGTTTGATCGATGTTCGCTACGAAGATCTAGTCGCGGATCCCGTGGCGACACTCGCAACCATTTACGGGACCTTGCACCTGAGCGACTTTGGCGCCGTTCAATCGGTGATCGAATCTTGGGTTGAAGCCGAACATCGCGACTATCAACCCAACAAACACAACTTGGCGCCCGAGACCGAATCCATGATTCGCGATGCCTGGGGCGAGTACTTCGATCGATACAACTACTAGAGCAAAAGCAGTCCGACCACACACCAAACGTTAGCCGTCAGCGGCGGATATCAACGCATGGTTGTCGTGCCGGAAACCCGTTTCACTGATGATATTCAAAACCATTTTCTCGCTTGTTTTTAACGAAATGTATCCATTGATTTTTAGAATGAAGAGCAAGGATTTTCTGATCGTCATGATGGTCGTTACCGTGACGATTGTCGGTTGTTCGAAAAAGTCGGAAACCGAGCCAGTAGCGAAGACAGCAGACGTCGAAGCGGCGAGCGTGCCAAAGGCTCCGATCGCGCCACAGACCTACGAAGCCAGCGCCGAAGAATTGTTGGCGGCGCGGCTGCCGGAATCGGAAGCGTCCGAAGGGTGGATCCGTTTGTTCGACGGCCACACGCTCTACGGTTGGGAAATCACGGGTGCGGCGAACTGGCGAGTCGAGGACGGCAGCATTGTGGTGGACGACGGCGCGAAATGCCTGCTCTGCACAGCGGTGCCATGGAAAGACTTTGAGCTGACTTTGGAATTCGATGCCGATGCAACGACCAACAGCGGCGTGTTTTTGCGCACGCCACTTGAACCCGAAGACCCGAAATTGGATTGTTACGAAGTCAATATCGCGCCGAACGACAATCCCTTTCCCACCGCCGGAATCGTAGGCCGCCAGAAAGCCGACGGCGATACCAACGACGCGGTCAAGGGCGATTGGCGGACGATGACGATGGTGATGGACGGCAATGATTTGAAGGTCAGCATCGACGGGAAATTGGTGAACGAATACACCGATTCGATCGGGCTTGGTATCGGACGAATCGGACTGCAACACAATTCGGGTCGCGTCGCATTTCGCAATATTCGATTGAAACCGTTGGGGATGAGTTCGCTGATCGATGAAGAACTTTCCAAGTGGACCAAGTACCCCAAGATGCCCGGGGAATTCACTGTGAACGGCGACGGTGAACTGCTTGTCAAAGGCGGGCGGACGCAATTGGAATCCAAAGATACTTGCGCCGACTTTGTATTGTTGGCCGAGTATCGGTTGGCGGCTGTCGAAATGAATTCCGGTATCTTTTTTCGCTGCATCCCGGGCGCCGAAATGATGGGTTATGAATGCCAATTGTCCAACGAAATCAAAGACGGCAATCCGTTGGCACCGGCCGATACGGGGACCGGCGGAATCTTTAAACGACAAGATGCTCGCGTCGTCGCTGGCGAAGCCGATCAATGGACATCGCTGCTGTTGGTGGCGCATGGAGAAAAGATTGCGGCATGGGTTGCCGGGATTCAAGTCAGCAATTGGTTTGATGACCGCAAGCCTGACGAGAACCCACGAAAAGGTTTGCGAGTCGAGCCCGGCACGCTGATGATCCAGGGGCACGACCCAACCACCGACGCCAAATTCAAACAGATCTTGATCGTTGAAATTGGCTCGTAGGAAGCCATCGTTCCGTTAAGCGATTCCCCATCAAGGGTGCCTCAGCCGTTTTTTTCGCCACTGCCCCGGATTTACTCTCGTTGAACTGTTGGTGGTCATCGCGATCATCGGCCTGTTATTCGGGTTATTGTTGCCCGCCGTTCAGGCTTCGCGGGAGGCGGCACGGCGGGTTCAATGCGCCAACAATCTCAAGCAAATCGGCTTGGCGCTTCACAATTATGAAGCGACTTATTCCAAGTTCCCGGCGGGATTCATTTCTCAAGTGACGGGGCCCTGGCCTGGGGGCGGAAACGATCCGGTTCCCGAGATCGGACCCGGTTGGAACGTTTTCGCCATGATGTTGGCGCAAATGGAACAGGCGCCGCTTCTCGAGCAGATCAATTTCAGTTTGCCGATCACGGATCCTGCGAACGCTGGCGCACGCAGCACGGACGTCCCGGGCTATAGGTGTCCCAGCGACACGTGGAGCGGGCCGATAACCGTTTGGCCCCATTCCATCGGGATCACCGACGTGGCGGCGAACAGCTACGTCGGCTGTCTCGGCGGCGCCGATCCATCGGGCATGGGACCGACCGGCAATTACTTGGCACGATACGAAGAGCAGCCGTTCAACGGGATGTTCCATCGCAATAAAGCGATTCGTCACGCTGACATCCTTGATGGGACTTCCAACACCATCGGAATCGGCGAGCGCGCGTCGATATTTTCGCCGAACGGATGGGCGGGCGTGATTCCCGGTGGCCAGTCCGTTTTCTCGGCGGATATCGCAGGCCAGCGAGGTCAAATCGTCGGCCAAACCGTTCGCCCCGCGATCACCATGGTGACGGTTCACGTCCGCTCGGGAGGCCCCAACGCACCCACCGGCAGCCCCGGCGGATTTTGGGGGCCGCATGCCTCAGGAGCTCACTTTCAGCTGATGGACGGATCGGTTCGCGTAATCTCGAGCAACGTGGACATCGAGGTCTTCCGCGCCTTGGCCGGACGGAATGACCGCGTGCCGATCGGTGAACTGTAGGTCAATGACCTGCCCCCTGACGTGGCTACTATCCTTGTAGCCCTTGTGAGGGTCATTGGCCGCCGCGCCGCTTTACTTCTCCCTTGTTCGGGATGAATTCGTGGTAGGAGAAAGGGGCAATTCGCGATTCTCAAGAATCGGACTTGTTTACGGGGGTGACATTCACCACCATGCGGCACGGTGATCCGCAGCACCGTGGTTGCGATCGATCGCCGGTAGCTTTGAACTTCGGATGTAAGGAATACGACTAGATGATCACCAGCAACCATGCCGTCATTTTGGGTGACCAGCCTCGCAAGATTGAATTCGGTGCCGACGGAAAGGAAATCGCCGCGTACGAACAAGAATTCACGATCGACGGGAAAGACTCGGGTGCGAGCGCCATGTTTTTCGTTTGCGTTCGTGGGCTGGTTGGAAAAGACGCAAAGCCCGTCGAAGTAGCGATCAACGGCAAGTCGATTGGTCGCTTGATGACCAACCAAAATGCGGACGCGGATTCTTGGTTCACGCAAACGCTGCACTTTTCGGCCAGCGAAGGTTCGATGAACCCGAACGCCAAAGAGGCTTCGGAAAAGAACACGATTCGAATTCCTGCCGAAGGTACCGTCGGCGGTCCCGGCAAAATTTACGTGCAAAACATCTTTGTTCTGTACAAGGCTGTGTTCGACGGACCATCGGCGACGGCTTAGCCTACGATTCGGTGTTGAGGGTTCCCCCGGTTCGCGAGTTTCTTCGCTTTTGCGGTGATGAATCCCCACGCTAGATGAGATTGCGATAGCGGTGCATAATTTGGGCGGGTGGCGACATTCGCCCCTGCCCTGCCCTTTTGCTTGCCACCGCCTACTTGTGACCAAAATCGTTCCGCTTGCCAATGTCACCGACTGCCCCGATTTGGTTCGGTTGGCAGGACTTCGTGGTGGAGCGATTTCGATCGGCAACTTCGACGGTGTTCATCTCGGCCATGCCGCACTGCTAAAACAACTGCGTCAGGTTGCCGATTCGGTGGGCGGCCCCGCGGTCGTTGTGGCACTGGATCCCCATCCGGCCGTGATTCTGCGACCCGAGCAAGCGCCGACTCGATTGACGTGGATCGAGCGTCGGGCCGAATTGATGCAACCGCACGGCATCGATGCTTTGGTCGTCTGCGAGACTCGCGGCGGACTGCTGGGATTGACAGCGAACGAGTTTTTCGAGGCTCTGATCCGTCAACAATTGGACGCACGAGCGATCGTGGAAGGCCCGAACTTCTTTTTCGGCAAAGGCCGCGAAGGTGACATCGCGACGCTGGGCCGATTGTGTGTGGCGGACTCGATCGAGCTGCAGATCGCGTTACCATCGAACTTGCGCGGCGAAATGATCAGCAGCACGCGGATTCGCCGTTGCTTGACGTCGGGCGATTTGGACGGTGCGACGGCGATGCTGGGCACTTTCTATCGCATGCGGGGCGACGTCGTCCAAGGTGCGGGTCGGGGAAGAACGATCGGTTTTCCGACCGCCAACCTGCAATCGATCGACACCGTTGTCCCGGCCGCTGGTGTTTACGGTGGTCGCGTCGAAGTGAATAAACGGCGTCAGTTGGCGGCAATTCACATCGGTCCCAATCCGACGTTCGATCAAGACACGTCGATGAAGGTCGAAGTCCACATAATCGACTACGATGGCGACCTTTACGATCAAAGTTTGAATGTCGATTTCGCACTCCGCGTTCGCGACGTCATTAAGTTTGATTCAGCTACTGAGCTTGTCGAACAACTCGAATCCGATATCCGAACCATTCGCAACCAGTTGGCTTGAGCCCAGATCGAACCACGAACCGATCAGCTTGTTTCGCCAACATCACCAGGATCTGACTTCATGAGCGTCAATTGGAAAGCGTTCACACAACAAATCAGCCACTACCAATCGTTCGTCTTGGTCAGTCACATTCGCCCCGATTGTGACGCCCTGGGTAGCGAGCTTGGGATGGCGGAGGTGTTGCGAACGATCGGCAAGACGGTCCGAATCATCAACGCACACCGAACACCGCCGGCGCTGCAGTTCTTGGATCCTGCCGAAGGGATCGAAGTCCTTGGCGACCATGTCGAAGCCGAGGACATCACGTGCGACTGCATCATGATTTTGGATACCAGCGCTTGGGCGCAGCTGGGCGACATGGGTGACTTCATTCGCGCCGCGAAGTGTGACAAGATTGTGGTCGACCACCACGTCGGCGAAGACGAATTGGGGGCGACGATGTACAAAGATTACCAATCCGAAGCGACGGGGCACTTGGTTGTTCAAGCGGCGGATGCCTTGGGTGTTCCGATCACACGTTCGATGGGAATGCCTTTGTTCGCCGCCATCGCGACGGACACGGGTTGGTTTCGGTTTCCATCGGTTACGGCCGAAACGTATCGAGTGATCGGTCGGTTGATCGATGCGGGAGTTGTGCCGAGCGAAGTCTATGGCGACCTGTACGAACGCGACACGATCGGTCGATTGAGGCTTCGAGGGACGATCCTATCGCGGACGCAAGTCGAGCTGGACGGTCGATTGATGCACACCTATGTCAAGAAAGAAGACTTCGCGGCATGTGGTGCTTTGCCCAGCGATACCGAAGACGCGATCAACTTGACGTTGGCCGTCGAAGGAGCGCAAGCGGCGGTGATCTTCGTCGAACAGCTCAAGGGAGGCTTCAAGTTGAGCTTCCGCAGTCGGTGCGCGATGGACAGCAACAAAGTCGCCCAAATGTTCGGCGGCGGCGGTCACAAAGCCGCCTCCGGTGCCTTCGTCGAAGGCACACTCGACGAAGTCCAAAACCGCGTCCTGCCGGAAGTCCGAAAAGCTGTCCAAGGGGAGGAGTAGGTAACAGGTAACAGGTTGTTTTCCTGTCACCTATTTCCTATCTCGCGGTTTAGCGACGCTTTCGTCGGCGGTAGATTGCTCCGCCGACTACCATTGCCGTCGCCAGCATGGCGAAGCTGCTTGGTTCGGGGACGGCGGTGGCTGATCCGACGAGGAAACGGAACGTGCCGACGTCGGTGACCGAGCCGCCGCCGACGAGGTTGGCGACCGCAGTCAGTTCCAGGTCATAGATGCCTTCCGTGGTGAAGCCATAGTTAAAGTGGTCGTGGCCGCCGATGGCCATGTTCAGCAAGTCGGTGCTGTCGAGTCCGCCGAGGGTTTGCCAGAATACATTGGCCCCACCAAAACTGCCGGCCTGCCATAGCGCGAATTGGCCGGGGCCACTAAAGGCAGTCAGGCTGAGGGTGGCGCTGCTGAAATCGGCCGCACTGAGTTCCTCCGATGCGATCCCTAGAAACGGTCGGCCAGAGATGCTGGTTGATGGCAATGTCCAAACTGGATCGCCCGAGGTTAGGCCAAGAAAGGGGACGTTGCCGGTAACGTTGGTTTGTGCATTGTCGCCGACGCGAACGTAGGCTTCATCGGGCGCGAATTCGATTTCACCAGCCAACGGCGCGCCGTCAAGGACCGCACCGTCGCCAAAGTGATAGTGCAGTTCTAATTCTCCGTCTTCAAAGGCCAAGCCGATATCGCCATGGCCCGACGAGTATTCAACGAGGGCTGCGGACGCATGCGTTGAAAGAAAAGCGATCATGAGCAGGGTGGAAAACAGGGTGGAGATTTTCATTGTTGAGGTTCCTTGGAGGGATAGAGATGTTGACAAACTAAGTGAACGGTTGGGGAAGACTTCCGACGCTTGACGTCCAAACGTCGGTTGATTTGCACTACGGCAGTTCCACGGTTTCGCTTCCATTGCTGCTTCCGAGTGCCCAGTACAGTTCGCGGTCAATCGACTCGGTGATGAACTGGACGCTGCCGTCGGCCATCGCGATATTCAAGCCGCCGATGTGGTGGCTGCTGGGTGTGACCAGATTCATCCCGTCGTCTTCGCCGCCGTAGACGTGACAACTGCGGCGATTGATCGGGATCACTGGCATGATGTGATTGGCCATAAAGGTCCAACCACTGATCCAAGCGTGGCCGTGGCTGATGCTGTATTGGGCGTCGGCAACGGAAACCGATTCGCAGTAACCGACCCAGCGTGACAGCGAACGCCCGGTCGATCCGCCGCCGCAAAACGACTGCATCGACAGCGGAGTCGCGTGGGAAATCGCGGATCCGCCAAACATGTCGGTTGACTCGAATACTTGCGCGATCACGCGTTCGCCAATTGCGATCGTGTTGGACAGACCATCGCGAATGTCGGCAAAGCGAATTCGTGGTTGCTGCCACTGATCCACCGACACGGGGTTGTAGAGTCCGATCACGCCGTTCTGTTTGGCCAGCGGCGTGGTCACGCCGGGGCCGGTTGATAATCGTGGCCAACCGATGTTGCCGGCGTAGCTTCCCGGCGCGGTTGGGATGCCGAGTGAAAACTGCACGATGCTGCCCGGATCGCTGGGACAAAGGTAGGTGGGGACCATCGAACCGGCGGCTTTTTCGTCCGGGTGTCCGGGTGAGAGTGTGTAGTCGATGTAGTCGCCGTCGGCCGCATAGTCGGTTCGGTCGGCGAGCGGTTGGTCGAAGTGAATTTGTTCGTGAAGAGCCGCCTGTTCGATGTTTGGCAGGATTCTGGCCAGCCAACTGTGGAACCCGCTGCCGGCTCCACCGGCGTGCTGGTCCGATCCGGTCATGCTGGTCGGCATGCTCTGGTGTGTGTCGTGGTACGTGTGAAGCGCCAACGCAATTTGTTTGACGTTGTTGCTGCACTGCATCCGGCGGGCCGCCTCTCGCGCCGCCTGAACCGCGGGCAACAACAGCCCGACCAAAATGCCGATGACCGCAATGACAACGAGCAATTCAATCAACGTGAACGCTCGAGGTGGCTTCGCGTGCGCCGTGTATTTGCAACGAGTATGCGACATTCGTCGGGGAATAGTCATGTACGACTCCTTCAAATCAGGCAGTGAACGAAAACGTCAAAGACGATGGAACACCCCGCCGCGCGGACACAGCCGATCAGGTTTGGTCGGACCGTTACCGGTTGCATCGCGCACGACGGAGCAAAGCACAGCGCAGGCCGTGCAATAGCAAGGCTCAGGCGGAGCAAAGTCGGAGCGTCAGTCCAAACAACATCGAGCAATCGCTTCCTTGCCAAAAAACGCAAGGCCGCGAAAAAGGAGCGACGTGACAGGACCAGCACAAAGCAGAGAGTCGAAGCGGGAGCTTCAACTGCGGTTAGACCGCGGCCGGTGGACCGCGCGGGCACGCGATCGAACGAGATACCGACGCAAAGACAGCATCAGTCGAAATGGCCAAAGGTTCGGCGACAAGCTCGGCCGATAACACAATGATCCATTGCCAAGTCACACCACTAGGACTGGCAAGCGATTGACACACCACGCAGCGTTGACTGTCGTGATGTTGATTGTCGTGATCGGAATGAGGCACCGACTGGGACTGTGAATCCGACGATCGGTTCGGATTTAAGTCGCCTGGTTCCGTGTGGCCATGTTCGTGGTGGCCATGCGAGCAAGTCGTATGTGAACGTCTCGCTAGGGCTGCTTGGTCGGTTTCACCTTCAGCGTGAACACAGCTCGTGCCGTCACAGCTTGAAACATGCCACCATGCTGGGGCGTGCCCGATCAGCGAGATGCTGCAAAGCAACGCGGCAAGAAGGGGTCGGACGTGCGATGTCAACAAGGACATGGATCGCAGAACATTTTCGTAGGTGAAGGCAAAGTGGTCCGACCAAAGACGATTGCTACTACTACGATCGCTATCGCCCCATGGTTCGTCAAGCCCGACCAACAAAAACGCGTCAAAATTTATCGCTGGTCTGGTACCTTCATCGAAGGCTGAGAAGTAGGTATTCGGTTTTAGCGATTAGGTACTAGGTTTTTGGTCTCTTTTCGCTAAAACCCAAAACCCAAAACCTATCCCCTATTTCAGGAAGAAGCTGGTCATTTCCCAGCCGTCCGCGGTGGTGTTCAGGTAGCTGCCGGCTTCGGGTAGCAAGTGTTCGATCTCGCTTAGTGGCGGCAGCTTGCTGGCGTCCATCAAGTCGGGCTCGTCGCCCTCCGCTTCCTCTACGGCGCGTCGGATCAGCGACGCGATCAACGTGTCGCTGTCCTTCAATCGGTTTTGACGCAGCAATTGATACTTCACACGCAATGACAGCTTCGTTCGGGCATAGCGATCGAACGCGACACTTTCGGCGCCTAACGACTTCATGGCTTCGGTGATCGCGATGACTCGCGGTTTGGCACCGAATCCGCCCGGGGTCCCCTCCTGGATTCGTTTGGCCGTCTGGACCAAGAAATCCGGATGACTTGAAAACATCAAATACGGCGCGTCGGAACCGGCACCCTTTTCGACCAGTGCGATCGCCCAGTGATCCAACAACGGCGGCGGCTCGTCGGTTTCTTCCTCTTCGATCGCCAGGTCACCGAACAGTTCGGTATCAAAATCGTCGGTTCCTTCGCCTCGTTGGACACGCCAGATTTCGACACCCGGCAACACGTCCATCTTGCTGGCGTCGGGTTCGACTTCCATCGCTTTGCGAATCGCCAACTTGATTGCCGCCGCATCGGAAACTCGAATCGCAACCAGCATCCGATCCGAATTGACTTCGGCCGGCAACGTGTTGTCGGTCATCAACAGCACGTGGTCATCGAGATTCGGCAACACGTTCTTTTCGAGATCGATTTGCGGACCATCTTCGTCTTCGCGAATGCCGTCGATGATGTCACGGAAAATTTCGTCGCCGAACGCTTCGTTGACAAGCGACTCGGCTGCCCAGAAGGCTTCTTCGATCTTGACGTTCAATCGATTCACCGCGGCGACATCGTCATGGATCCAAGTCGGCAACGGTTGAACGGGTTCGTTTGGGAACTGCAGCATTCGAGCCGCCATCGTGTACTTGTCTTTGGCGCCTTCGACGGGCGGAGCGTAGATGAAGCCCTTGTGCAAGATGTCGAAGGGATCGCCAGCCATGATCGCGATGCCGCCGGCTGCTTTGATCGCATCGAAGCCTTGGTTTTGCAACAGTTTCAGCATGTCAACTTGATTGCCGCGATCAATGTCCAGCGATTCACGGACGATCCGTCCCATTTGAAACGGACGAGCGAACCATTCCAGTGCGACCGTGCCGCCACTCTTCTGCGCAGGTTCGCGGATCGCTCGAGCCGAGCGAGTTAGAACTGTGCGGAAATCTTCCGATTCCGAAATCGATTTGCCTTTGGGCTCGCCAGCGATCGCGTCAAGCAAGTCGGTGACCACCGAATCACGATCGGCCGCGATGACTCGCGAGTCGCCGATGGTGATCGCGATTTGTTCGACCTTCAATTGGCCCGGTTTGGGCTTGGTGTTGTAAACCCGGACAACTTCGCCACGATGCTTCGCGTCGGTCCGAATCCACCCGCCGGCCTTCAAGTCGGCATCCAGAGTCGCCATTACTGTTTCGGCTTTGGCTTTGCGACCGCGAATGTCCGTAAGTACGCACAGCGCATAGGGACGTCGCTTGTCGTTTTCAAACGGCAACCAAGCAAAGACAGCCTCGCCCGAACCGATTTCGTACAGATCTTCTAGCTTCAAACCCACTTTGTTGTCGAGCGATTGCAAATACTGCTTGGCTCGGTCTCGCTGGGAATCGATGAACGGCTGCATCGCGGGGTGTTCGAGCAGTTGACCGGCGTTGGTGGCTTTCCAGGCAGTGCAGAACTTGGGCAGGTCGGGGACACGCACCAAGCCGGCGACCGACTCGGGTAGCAACTTGATCGCCGGTTCGTAGGCGACGCCGGCTTCGGCGCCCGCAGCGGCTTCTTGTGCCATGCCGCACAGCGGCGACAAAACGCCGATTGCCAGGACGACAACCATGCAAATCAAGAGAGAACTCGCCGAGCGACAAAGTTGGCGAGGTGACGAACCAATCAGGGTGAACATTCAATTTCCGGTGCTTTTGATACAAATAGCCGACCCAACTCACTCAAAGTGTCAGTCCGATCGACCCGTATGTTATCGAACTCGTTTTCCGGCCGAAACGGCGGCTTGGAGATCCTGGTCGGATTGTCGCGCGGGTCGGGAAAGTTGGAAGTCCAATGGCGGGGGGTGGGAAGTCGATTTCGACGTGAATTTGGGGGCGGCTTGAGGCGTTGGGCGTCTGGCGGCGTGGCCCGAGTCCAGTACATTTCAGTCTGGATCGACTCGCCGGTCCGATTCGGTCCGCTGTGGAGGCCGAAAACCATCTCGCTTCGTCGCTGTCACGATGCGATTCAACTAGCTTTTATGACTTTTTAGGATGAATGACGTGTCGGCTGATCTCCCCAACGTGCTCGCTTCTCGCTACGCCAGCGAAGCGATGGTCGACATTTGGTCACCCACCGGCAAGGTTGTCTTAGAACGCGAATTTTGGATTTCCGTGATGGAGGCCCAGTCGGATCTGGGCATTCCGCTGGCCGCTGGAGTCATCGAAGACTACCGCCGAGTCGTTGCCCAAGTGGATTTGGCGTCGATCGACGCTCGCGAGCGAGTCACCAAGCACGACGTCAAGGCGAGGATCGAAGAGTTCAACGCGTTGGCCGGCCACGAACACATTCACAAAGGGATGACGTCGCGAGATTTGACCGAGAACGTCGAACAGCTTCAGATTCGTACTTCCTTGGTTCTCGTTCGCGATCGAACCGTCGCCGCACTCGACCTGATCGGCCAACGGGCGAAAGAGTTCGCTGAGTTAGCGATCGCCGGACGCAGCCACAACGTGCCGGCCCAGGTCACCACGGTCGGCAAGCGTCTGGCATCCATCGCCGAAGAGCTGTTGGTCGGACTCGGACGCATCGAAGACCTACTGGCCCGCTATCCGCTGCGAGGAATCAAGGGTCCCGTCGGAACTCAGCAAGATATGCTGGATCTGTTCGAAGGCGACGCGTCCAAGCTGGCCTCGCTGGACGATCGAATCGCCAAACGACTCGGCTTCGGCGGCTGTTTCGATTCCGTCGGACAGGTGTATCCGCGTTCGCTCGATTTCGATGTGGTTTCGGCGCTGGTGCAGTTGTCGTCCGGTCCCGCCAACTTCGCTCGTACGTTGCGATTGATGGCGGGTGCCGAATTGGCGACCGAAGGGTTCAAGCCCGGCCAGGTCGGGTCATCAGCCATGCCACACAAGATGAACGCGCGGTCGGCGGAACGCATCGACGGATTCGGTGTCATCCTTCGCGGCTACTTGTCGATGGTCGGCGGATTGCTTGGTGATCAATGGAACGAGGGCGATGTCAGTTGCAGTGTCGTTCGCCGCGTCGCCATTCCAGATGCGTTCTTGGCCATTGACGGCCAAATGGAGACGTTCTTGACCGTGTTGGTCGACTTCGGTGCTTACCCGGCGGTGATCGGCCGCGAGATGAAACGTTACCTTCCGTTCTTGGCGACGACGAAAATCTTGGTCGCCGCTGTGAAAGCGGGTGTCGGTCGCGAAACGGCACACGAAGCGATTAAAGAGCACGCTGTTGCCGCAGCGCTTGCGATGCGAGAACAAGGTGGCGATGAAAACGATCTGATCGACCGTTTGGCAAACGACCCACGCATCCCGATGGATCACGCAACGCTGACCGCCGCGATCGGCAAAGCCAACGAATTCGTCGGCAACGCACCGGCACAAGTCGCGGCAGTAATTGCCAGAATTGCATCGGTGGTCGAGCAGCACCCCGACGCGGCTAAGTATCGCGCCGGTGCGATTCTATAAAAATGGGCAACCCGATGTGGACCCGCGACTCCGCTCGCGTGATATGAACCGCAAAGCAGTTCACGGAGACCACACCACATGTTCTGCGACAGCGTCGAACGGATACCTAGGATGGTTCAGTCCGCGCTGCGTGGTTCGTGCGTTTGGAAACGCGTCATTCGATTCTGTTTGATCGTTTTCATGATCTTGCAGGTTCGATCGTACAGCACTTTTTGCGATCGAACCTTATCTTCACCGGACACCAATCGCTGGTACGCTCCGTTGGGTTGCATGACCCAAGTGTTGGTTGTGTCCTTGAAGTATGTGCGAAGCGTTTCGAGTAACTTTTTGCGGCACGAGTCGTCGTCGACCGGGATTAGCAACTCGACACGGCGATCCAGGTTGCGCGGCATCCAGTCGGCACTGCTGATGTAGAGTTCGACTTCACCGCCGTGACGAAACGAGATCACTCGAGCATGCTCGAGGTATCGGTCGACGATCGACACCACTTTGATCGATTCACTCAGTCCTTCGACGCCCGGCTTGAGGCAGCATACGCCGCGGATGTTCAACAAAATTTTGACACCTGCCTGGCTTGCGCGGTACAGCGCATCGATCACTTGGGTATCCACCAACGCGTTGAGCTTGGCAATGATCTCAGCTCGCTGGCCAGCCTGGGCACGAAGCGTTTCAATTTCGATCAAGTCGAGAATGCGTTTGCGAAGCGTGATCGGCGCCGAAGCCAAGTGTTGCAATTGCTGGGGTTCGCTCGCACCGGTCACGCAATTGAAGAACGACGTCGCATCGATGCCCAGTTCTTCGTTGCACGTTAACAGTGACACGTCGCTGTAGATGTTGGCGGTGACTTCGTTGTAGTTGCCCGTTCCAAAATGCAGATAGCGGACAATGCCGTGAGATTCGCGGCGGACGATGATGCAAACCTTCGCATGCGTTTTCAATCCTCGTATGCCATAGATCACCTGGACGCCGGCTTGTTCCATTTCCCGCGCCCATTCGATGTTGCGGGCTTCGTCGAAACGAGCCTTCAATTCGACGATCACGGAAACATATTTGCCATGTTCGGCCGCCCGCATCAGCGCCGCGACGATGGGGCTGTTGCGGCTGGTGCGATAAAGCACCTGTTTGATCGCCAAAACATCGGGATCGGCGGAGGCTTCTTCGATCAGACGTACGACGGGATCAAATCGTTCGTAGGGGTGAACCATCAACAAGTCGCCTGCGGCAATTGTTGTAAACATCGATTCCGCAGGATCGACGTCCGGTGATCCTTGCGCAGGCCAAGGTTCGTCGCGCAGCGAATCAAACCCTTCGATGCCGTGCAGCGTGAACAGATAGGTCAGGTCCAGCGGTCCATCGATCGCGAACAAGTCCTCGCTTCGCAATTCCAACTTCTCGGACAAGAACGACATCATCGGGTTGCTGGCCCCGGCAGAGTATTCCAGCCGAACGGCTCGTGACTGACGCCGACTTTCCAGCACGTCCTCCATCCCGACCATCAAGTCGGCCGCCGAGTCCTCTCGCAATTCAACGTCGGCATTCCGCGTGATCCGAAACGCGATGCACTCGGCAACTTCGCGGCCGGGGAAGAAGTCATCGATATAGTGCGCGACCAATTCTTCCAAAAGCACATAAGCGTGGCCGCGATCGCTGGGCATCGGCAACAATCTTGGCACCGTACGACCGAGTGGGATGACAACGAAGTCCCATTCCTCGTCCTGGTCGGCCGGGTTGGCTGAATTCGGCTCGTCGTCGTTCGTTTCGCCACCGTACGGTTTCGGACCGACGTGACTGGAATTCAGTCGAACGCAAAGATGAACGCCCAAGCCTTGCAACAAAGGAAACGGACGTTCGTCGAAAATTGCCTGAGGTGATAGGACGGCGAAAACGTCCTCGTGGAACCGAGCATCGGCCGCCTCGCTGCATCGGTCGCTGCAGGCGTTGAGATCGATGTGTTGAATATCGACTTCGGCCAACTGTGGCTCCAGCGATTCGTTGAGCACTTGGTATTGGCGTGCCACGATCGCATGGCATCGGCTGGCGATGGCTTGCAGTTGCTCGGCGACCGTCATTCCCGAAGGATCGCGGACCATTCCATTGCGTTGGTATTGTAATTTCAATGACCCGATCCGGACCATTGCGAACTCGTCCAAGTTCGAACTCGTGATGGCGAGAAACTTTGCTCGTTCCAGCAACGGCAACGACGGATCTGCGGCTTGATCAAGCACCCGTTGGTTGAATTCCAACCAACTCAGTTCGCGGTTGATGAACCGATCCACCGGCAACTCGCCAGGAACCAATTTTTGTTTGCGTTTCTTTTTAGGGGTTGGCTTGATCGGCACGATGCGAACGGGTGTTAGCGAGGTGGAGGGTAGGATACGAAGAGTCTTCCGTGGTCAATTCGACTTTTCAATCGGGTGATCCAGAGGCTCGATTTTAGGTGTTTCAACGGGGTCGGCCATGGTATCCGCTTCGCTGGTTCCCAGGAGCGTACGCAACGCTTTGGGGTAAAAGTCTTTTCCGTAACTCATTTCACCCCCTTGATGGCCGACCGCACCGGCGATGCCCGCACAAACCAACAGGCCGACTTTCCACACGATGGTCAGCTTCGGTCGATCGCCGCGTAACGTCAACAAGGCAATGGCTGCGAACGCAATCGATAGGACGGACAAAATGACGCCGCTCCATCGATGCCAAAACACTTCGCGGTCCATCATTTCGGCATCGAATCGATCCCACGAACCGTAACCCTGTTCAACCGCGAACGACCAACCCATCAGCGTTGCCACAACGGCGGTTAGGGACCCGATCAACAAACAAGCCAGTGGAATCTGCGTCCCCAACGCGGGCCACTTCCAACCCAAAACCACAAAAGCGGCTCCGAACAACAGCAAGGCGATCGGAAAGTGCACGGTCGCGGGGTGCAAGAATCCTTGTGCGGCCCAGACTCGCTCGGCCAAACCTTTGGGGGCTGCGGTCGTGACGGGGGCTAGGACTTCGCCGTCGGTACTTGCAAATTTGACATCGTCGGGCCAAGTCGCGCCCTCTTCGATCCAAGTACGGATCAAAGACAGTTCGCCGGGTGACAGCGGCCCTCCGTGCGAGCGAGGTGGCATCAGCATGTCTTCGTCATCAATGGTTAGGTAGTCGACGTAGAGGCTGCTCGATTCAAGGTCTTCCGGTTCGACATAGTCCATCATCAAACTGCGGTCATCGACTCGGAAGTCGTTCTTCGCATCGTCGGGGCCGTGACAGTCCAGGCAATTCTTGCGAAGGATCGGCACGATGTCGCGGGCAAACACGACCAAGCGACCTTCGTCGTCCAACACCGTCGCAATCGCTTCGTCGGAAGTCGTCCGGTCCGCAACTTCGGCGACGGCTTCTTGCGCATGAACGATCGTGATCGGCCAAGCCGATCCGATCCATACGAAGGCGAGGATCGTCGCTAGTTGGGCGATGCGTGGCACGTGAAGAGAGGTCCGCATTGGAAAGTGCCTCCGTTGGCAATAGCAGGGGTGCCAGCGAGTTGAGTGAGCTGGGCGGGATCGACGTTGCACCACACTTCTACGTGATGGCGGTCGATGAAAGAAGTCGAGTCGATAGGACTTCCAACCCTTGGATTGTCGTCGAAGGGGCCATGATTTGCCAGTCCGTTCGACGCTAAGGGGCGACGTCGCCGTCCCGTTCCTGCGATTATTAGACGTTGATACCGGAAAAAGCTTTTCCCAGTCCCAGCAAAGCGATTTCACGTTTGACGTCCTCACCGGTCGGCGCTTCCAGCGTTTCGGCAACTTCGTCG
The DNA here is from genome assembly GCF_007860125.1 of Rubripirellula tenax. NCBI lineage: Bacteria > Pseudomonadati > Planctomycetota > Planctomycetia > Pirellulales > Pirellulaceae > Rubripirellula > Rubripirellula tenax. The sequence continues at coordinate 1,254,043 of NZ_SJPW01000002.1, read as the reverse complement.
GCGATCAATTGTGCGAAAAGTGTCCGCGCTTCGACCAGAGTTTTCTGGATGGTCGCTTCGTCGACTTTCAAGCCAGATTCAGAAGCGATTTGTGCGGCTAACATGGCCGGCGTCGCGGGCGTGCTTTTGGTTGCACCATGCAGCACCGTGTAGACCGGGTAATCGGGTGTCGAGTGCTCCTGTCGCTCGAGTGATCGCCAAGCACGTTCGAGCAGGCCATCTCGCCAAAGCGTCAGCCACTGTTTCGATTCCAACGTGACGCTTTCCAGATCCAAAGTCGGCCGTTGGGCTTCGGGAATCTCTGCGGCGGCACTCTTGGCGGCCGATCGAATTCCACGTAGCAAGAAATCTCGCAAACGGCCCCGCTTGTGTTCACCGAATCCAACGGAAACCAAGTGACCGAGCAACAGCTTGAGCGCATCATCGGCCAATTCGCTGGTACCCAAAATCGTCGTCAATTGGCGACGCATCGGCGATAAATAGCGAAGCACGAAGCCCGCGGCGCTATCCGCTTCGGTCCACGGGTGCGACGAACGCACCAAGTTGACGGAACTGGTGCGGCCTGATTCGGTAGAGGTCAAGTCAGCCATGATGGTCAGTTTAGCTCGTTGAATCGGTCATGTGTGAACCCATGTTGGTCGCGGAAAACAACTATGGGTTTTTCACGCGAATTGCAATCGCCGGTGCTTTGCCGAGCGAACCTTCTTTGCTGCGGAAATAGGTTCGCTTTTCGGACCAATTTTGTCGCACCAAAGCGATCGTCACCAAATCGGACTCGGATGTTCGCAAGAACGTATCCAACGCCTCGCCCGCCATTTTGATGTGATCGGGCATGTCGTTCAATTGGTCGACCGGGTTGATGAACTGCAATGTGCCCAAAAAAGTTTGCCCCATCGTGCCCGAACGAAGCGGTGATTGTTGGAAGACCAAGTGGCCGACGCCCGTTTCCTTCCACAAAGGGCCCAATCCTTCGACGATCCCGTAGACTCCGAACTCATTCTTGCCCGTATTGCTTTCGCCGCCCAGGGTCAGCATCAGCACGGCGCGGTCGATGCTTTTTCGATCGATTTTAGTGGCTGCTAAATCGAAGCGGAAATAGATGTGCTCTTTGACCTCGCCTTTGTCACCAGCAAAACGAACCGCCTGTAACGCGTGTCGGCCGCCGAATGCCTCGTCGGACGTGCTGCTGACATAGGTGTCGGCACCGCGACCGGAATGAGTACGAACGATCTCAAAGCCCAGCAAATCGCTGTCCAGCAAATTTTCGTCGACGGAAAACCGCGAATTGCTTTTGCCAACCACCGTGCCACCGGGCGTTTGCAATTCGAACTCGACGTCATAGTCGCCGGCGGGTAACCCCTTGGTCATGACTTGAATTTCGAACTCTTGCGATTCGCCCGGACGAGGCAACTGCGTCGGTGAGAACTTTCGGGGAAACGTGGGCGCTCGACGTTTCTTTTGTCCTGCGGGCGTCAAAAAGGTCACCACATTGGCCACCAGCGAAGCTTTGGCATTGATCGCTCGAGGGTCGTCGCTATCGTCTAGCGCCTGATTGCTTAACCGCATCTTGAACCGCGAAACCTCACCCGCGGTGACTTCGTCGGATCCTGCGACCACCGGCGATAGTTCCAACTTTGCAAGCGAAGCCGCGGTGATCACGACGGGGCGCGATACGGGTTTGGATTCACGCTCGCGGGTTGGTTGAACCGGTTTGCTTGCTGTGCGTTTGGGCCGCATGGTCCATCCGGCAATCAATAACAACAACAGGCCGGCGATCGAAAGGACCCACCATGGCACCGGCGACTTTCGATTCGACACCGCGTGGGTTTCTTCCGCACGACGCGTTGGTTTCGAACCGGACGGCGCCGCAGGCTCGACCACGATCTGTGTCGCAGCTTGCATCTCGCCATGAAAGTTTCGCTCGATGTCGTCGACTAAGTCGACCAGCGCTAGCGCAGACTTGGGTCGGTCGCGAGCTTCTTTGGATAGCAGTCGGTCCACCAATTCGCAGAACGGTTCTGGGATCTCGGGAGCTACCGTTCGAAGTGGCGCGGGGGCGTGACAAAGGATCGCAATCAACTGGCCCGACATGGAAGCGGACCGCAACGGCAACCGGCCGCCACACAACTGGTAGAGGACGACGCCGAGGGCATAGAGATCCGTTCGATCGTCGACCGGTTCGTTGCGTGCTTGTTCGGGCGACAAATAACCGGGGCTGCCAACGACGCTGCCGCGACCAGTCAGGTGATCGGAACCAGCGACCGCCAGCCCAAAGTCCAGGATCTTAGCGCGGCCACTGGGCTCTTCCATCCAAATGTTGGCCGGTTTAATGTCGCGGTGGATTATTGCGCACGCATGGGCGGCCGCTAAACCGCACGAGACTTCGCGGGCAATGCGAATGACTTCGGGATACGAAAACTTACGATGGTCCTTGGGCTTTGACTTGATCCGATCGAACAGCGATTCGCCCTTGAGCAACTCCATCGCCAGATATGGCATGCCGCGTTGCAGGCCGACTTCGAAAATCGTCGCGACGTTGTCGTGGTGGACGGCGGCCATCGAACGGGCTTCTTCGACGAATCGTTTGCGGCTGTTGCTCGTCCCAGCCAGCTTTTTGTTCATCATCTTTAGGGCGACAGTCCGCTTCAGTCGCCCGTCTTCCGCCCGAAAGACCTCGCCCATGCCGCCCTGGCCCAAAAGACCGACGATGCGATATGGCCCCAATCGGCCAATTTCGTCATCCCGGGTCGGCGGGTCCAGAAAATCGTATTTGGGTTTAGCGGTGTTCATGAATCATGCAAACGTAGACGCTCGCGGACCCTTATTCAACGCTATCGGGGCCAAGTCTGACGCAATAATGGCAGCGGCGGGTGCGATCATGCCAGCCCTTTAGGCGGGGTGCGTTATGCCAGGCCTTGCCAATTCCATGGTTTTGCCGCCATCCTTTGCGGATCGGCGTTGCCGCCGCCGGACGACGATGCAGGCCGTTCGCGTTTTCATCCGCCGCTGTTTCCAACTTTCGACGAGTCGAACTCCTGTGAACCGTATCTCCGTATCTGAATTGTCCGACGGTCAGTCGGTTGAACAAGTGTTCCGTGCTGCGGACAAGCAATTGCGAGTCAATCGCCAAGGCGGAAAGTACATTTTGTTGAAGTTGTCCGACAAAACCGGCGTGATTGCCGGAATGTTGTGGAATGCAGACGAACGCATCTTCGAGTCGTTCGACCGTGGTGACTACGTGTTTTGCCGAGGACGTACCCAGATCCACAATGGGACGCTTCAGTTGATCGTCACTGAAGTCGAGCGAATGGACGAATCGGAAGTCACCGTCGCCGATTTCGAGCGATTTGACGCCAACGAATCCGAGCGATTGATGACGCGGCTTGCCGACTTGATCGGTGGGCTTGAAAACCAGTCCCTTCGCCGCTTGGGGGAAATCTACCTTGCCGATACCACGTTCGCGGAACGGTTCAAGAAAGCCGCCGCCGCTGTATCGAACCACCATGCGTTCCCGGGCGGTTTGCTGCGTCACACCGTTGACATGATGGAGATCTGCAAGCTGGTCGCGCCGCGCTATCCCCAATTGGATGCCGACTTGTTGTTGTTCGGTGCGTTTCTGCACGATTTGGGGAAGATCGAAGAACTCTCTTGCGATGGCGAGATCTCGTACACGGACCGCGGCCAATTGGTCGGACACATCGTGATCGGCGTGCAGATGCTTGGCGAAAAAATTGCAGCGTTTGAAAACGCGGGCGACGACTTCCCCGCAGAGTTGCGGTTGCACCTGGAACACATGATCGTCAGCCATCACGGTCTGATCGAATTTGGAAGCCCGAAGTTGCCAGTCATGTTGGAATCGGTAACGCTGCACCACATCGACAATCTGGATGCGAAACTTTGGGCGTACACCGCCGCGATCCAAACGGACGTGGGCGGTGACGAAAAATGGACAAACTACAACCCGTCGATTGGTCGCAAGCTGTGGAAGAAATGAAACCGTCTCAACCCGCCGTCGTCTTGTTGTCGGGCGGTCTCGATAGTGCGACGTGTCTGGCGATCGCTCGAAACGAAGGCTTCACGCCGCACGCGATCAGTTTTCGGTATGGGCAACGTCACCAATACGAACTCGACCGTGCGACGCGGGTGGCAGATGCGATCGGCGCCGCTTCGCACCGAATCGTTGACATCGACTTGGCCCAATTCGGTGGCTCGGCGCTGACGGATGCCAATATCGCTGTTCCGAAAACAGACAGCGTTGAAACGATGGGGGCTGAGATTCCGGTGACCTACGTGCCGGCTCGCAACACCGTCTTTTTATCGCTCGCGATTGCGTTCGCGGAAACCATCGGGGCACGCGATATCTTTATCGGTGTCAACGCGCTGGACTACAGCGGATACCCGGATTGCCGTCCCGAATTCGTTGCTGCGTTTGAAGCGATGGCGAACCTTGCCACCAAAGCGTCGGTGGAGAGTGACCGGCGGCTGATCATCCACACGCCGCTGATTGACCTGAGCAAGGCAGAGATCATCCGAACCGGGTTGTCACTCGGCGTCGACTACGCGAATACGCTTTCATGCTACGACCCCGGCGATGAAGGATGCGCATGCGGTCGCTGCGATGCGTGTCTATTGCGGGCGAAGGGCTTTGCCGCAAACGCAATGGATGATCCGGCGAGCCAACGGTCGATCTAGACGTTCACTTGCAGCGTCAGCCATCCACGGGCCGGGATCGCAACGGCAACTTTGCCATCGGCGACCTCCATGGGGCCGATGTCTGTTTCGACGTGCGTCACCTGCTTGCACGATGTGATCGGGCGATTCATCGATACGGTACAACGCGCCGGCTTGTCGGCAAGATTCCAAAGTCGAACGACAAATCCGTCGCGAGTATCGGCAACCTTCATTGCTGACGCGATGATGGAATCACTGGACACGTTCAGTATCGATAATTCAGTTGGGTGAAGCGGACCATCGAAGCTTTCGATTTGGCCGACAACCAACGGATTGGCGAACTCCATCGATCCCCGCATCGCTGCGGCGATCGTTCGTTTGGGTGACGACGCGGTCAGCGCAAAACGTTGGACAAACGTTTTGTCGCCACCTTGATCGGGAATGCCCAGTTTCGATCCGTCGACTTGTCCACCGGCCAGTGCATAGATCGTGTTGGATGACGAATCCATCGGATCGGTCCTAGCATCGCCGAGGTGAAAGAACAGACAATCGCGATTGGCGATGGTGACCGCTGCGGTGGTGTCTCGCATCAACACCATGCGATTCATCGTCAACCAGTCCGTTCGCGCATTTCGATCGGCATAGTCGCCGCCTTCGGCAAGCGTGGACGCGCGGATGACGGCGCCGACCTCTTCATGAACCGTTCGTGGGAAACGCAGATTGAATACGTATCGCCAGCTTTCAACGCTGGAAAAATTCTCGCGCAGTCGGTTGTCGATTTCGATCCGATCGAGGTGTTCAAACAGCGTCACTCGCGTGGTTCGAGCGATCGGTCGGGCGACATCGACCCGCACGGTCGTGCTGATCGGTCCCGATGATTCGATGCTGATTTTTCCGAGTGCCGGTTCCAAGTGATTTCCTCGGGCACCCGGTTTGATCATCACTTTGCCCAATCGCGTCGCGCCCCAGAAATCGATCGCTCCATCGGGTGAAACGATGATCGTGTCGTGCGCCGAGACCATTTTTCCGTCCGTAACTCGGATCGTTGCCGCAGCGGGTTGCGTTTTCCCGGCTCGCAACTCGAACACGCGATAGCCGCACGCGGGGATCTTCTCGGCCAGAAATCGCAACGACGTGTGGCCTTCTTGAACAGCCACTTGCGAGACGAGCGTTTTCTCGTTGGCCTTGTCGACGACATGCCAATCGTCGCCGTCGATGGCGACATCAACGACGTCGGTTCGTTCCCAGGACAGCGGATTGAAAACAAAGATGCGTCGGTTGTTCTTCAGATCGCTGGGGTCATCCGAGCCGATCAGTTCACCCAGCGCCTTTGCAGCCAAGTCGTGCAGTGAATCGACATAGTCGACGATTTGTCGGGCAATCTTTCGTTGCCACGCGGCGCGTTGTTTACGCGACACCGGCCCGTCGGCCGTCCAATCGTGTTCCCAGTAAAGTCCCATCGCGATCCACGCTTGGTCTCGCATCCCGTCCAACGAGCGATCGAAGCCGGGGCGTTCTTGTTCCACCATAACGGCCATCGCTTCGGCGGCGCGAAGTTTCTCAGTGGCCCGTTTGACCGATGCGGATACCTCGGCCAACGATGCCGAATACAATTCCCATTCATTGCCAAACGAACACTGAACCGCTGGTAAACCCTTGCCGTGGGTTTGTTCCATGTCGTGGAAGTAGTCCAGTTCATTGCTGACGATGACTTGTCGAGTTTCGTCGGTCATCCGCTGGGCGACCGCGGGAAAGCTGTTGACGGGATCGTCAAGTTCGACCTTGGTTTCAAGGTCGTCCCAGCCTTGACCGAACAGCCCCAATACATGGTGCGGGTTGCGGCTTTGGAAGTCAGCGTCTGTTTCGACAAATTTGATTGCGGCTTCGGGATAGCGGGCCTCGGCATACCCGCCGGGACCCTCGTTCCAATACGATCCGTTGGTGACGGGCTTGTACAACGAATACCACTTCATCAAAACGCGGCTGCCGTCGGGGCCGACCCACCAGTAAACGTCGTGGTCGCGGCGACTGGCGGAATCTTTGATCTTACTTGCACAGCCACAGATTCCTCGCCACGAATATCGTACGCCGCTGCCAGCCCAGAGCATGCCAAGACCCAGCGGCAACGTTTGGTTCTCCATCGCAACAGCCATCGGCAACCGAATCTGGTATCGACGCTCGACTTGGCCGCCATAGTACAGGCTACGAATCGCGGCTTCGGCAGGCATCGCGCCATAGCACGACACCAGGACCGTCATCGGAAACGAAATGTGCCCGCTTTTGATTCGCCGAACCAGCCGGTCAACTTGTTCGGGTGACTTGTGCTGTTCGTATTCGCGAAGCCATAGCAGTCCGTCGCAATTCCAACGGCTTTGGAAATGCAGTGGCCGATCATCGGTTTGATCGGCCAAGTCCAAATAGTGATCGATCGTCTCTAAAAATGCTTGACGATACGTCTGCTCGTCGGCCGTCCACATGTAATCGGTGTGGTCATCAGCGGCGATATAGATCCGCTTGCGATGGGCCCCGACATCGTCATCGCCCGTCGCTACTGCGGCGACGACCGAAGTGGATGCGGCCAAACGCAACATCAAGCGTCGTGAGATGGGTTGGCCAACGGATCCGTCTGGCATTTGAATAAACTCTCGTTCCACGGAAGTTCAAAACATTTGATACTCGCCGGCGACTTCAAACGCCGACTCATAGTGTTCGATCTTATCGGGTGATTTACCTTTGCCGTGCCACCAGACTGCGATCACGTCGAAACGGGCGGTGATACCCAAGAGACTCTTGCGTTTCAAGTAACGCAGCGCCGCTCGAGATACCCTGCCCTGCTTTTCTGCGTCGACGCGTTCGGCTGGGTGCCCTGGTTTGGTAGTCGAGTGGGTTTTGACTTCGACAAAGATGATCGTTTTTTTCTTTCGGTCGATCGCGATCAAATCGATCTCGCCGCCTTTGTCGGATTCGCTTTCAGCAACGACGACCAGGCCTTTTTGGCGAAGCAATCGAGCGGCAGCTTGCTCGCCCCGCTTTCCCACCGAGGCGTTCTGGTCAATCGCACCGAACCGAATGTCGATGTATTGGTCGTGAACGCGTTTGACAAGTGGATGCACCGGAGCAGGCCCCTTGAGCACGTGACTATGAAACCGCCAACCCTGTATGGCCCTGCGACGGAGTCGCAGGGTGTACGTTTTTTTCGTGAACTGCTTTGCAGTTGTCCCGGCAACGGAGTCGCGGGTCCACGTAGGGTGCTGATCCAGCACGCTTTTACGTGCGGCGACGCTCTTTCAGGCGGACTGCCTTGCCGACGCGACCACGCAAGAAGTACAGCTTTGCACGTCGGACGACGCCGCTGCGCGTGACTTCGATCTTTTCGATTCGTGGGCTGTGGACGGGGAACTTGCGTTCCACACCTTCGCCCGCGACGATGCGACGGACCGCGAACATTTCTCGCGAACCGCTGCCGCTTCGTGCAATGACGACGCCCGAGAACACTTGGATGCGTTCCTTGTTGCCTTCAAGAATCTTCAAGTGAACATCGACGGTATCGCCGATTTCGAACTTGGGCATTTCATCTTTCAAGGCGGTCTTTTCGACCAGGTCCATAATCGCTTTGGACATTTTTATAGCTCACTCGTTGGGGTGTTTGTTTTCGATTTCGTTCTCGGCTAGCAAATCGCTACGCCGGGACTGGGTTCGCAATCGACTCTGTTCCGCTCGCCATTTGGCGATGGCTCCGTGATCGCCGCCCGTCAGGACGTCGGGCACGGTGTGGCCTCGGAACTCTCTCGGTCGCGTGTATTGTGGAAACTCGAGCAACCGGTTTCCCTGGCTGAACGAGTCATCAATGTTGCTTTGTTGATCGCCCAGCACGCCAGGGATCAACCGAATCACTGCTTCGATAATCACCATCGCTGCCACTTCGCCGCCGTTAAGGACGAAGTCGCCGATGCTGATTTCCTCGGGTTGCCAAATGTCTGTCACGCGTTGGTCGAATCCTTCGTAGCGCCCGCACAGCAGGATCAACCGCTGGTCGGATGCGAATTCTTCAGCCATGCGTTGGTCGAACGTTTTGCCACCGGGTGTCAACAAGATTCTTCTTGCTCTCACCGCTGACATCGCTTCGACTGCTTCGACACACTTCACCGTCGGTTCGACTTGGATCAGCATCCCAGGGCCGCCGCCGAACGGTTTGTCATCAACCGGACGGTGAACAGACTGGGGTGCAAATTCTCGCAAGTCGTGCCGATGAATATCGACGAGTTCGTTCTTAATCGCTTTGCTAAGAAGTCCTTCGCCAAGGTAACCCTCGAACAACGCCGGAAAGAGCGTGACGATATCGAATCGCATGGTTCTCTTTCAAACGTTCATCAATCGACTATTCGGACGCAGTTTCTTCCGCAGGTGCGGCTTCGGCAGCAGCTTCTTCGGCTGGTGCTTCCGGCGCAGCTTCGGCCTTCGGTTCTTCCTTCTTCGGCTTGGCCGGTTCGGGCGGTGCCGGAGTGTATTGTTTGCGTTTGCCGAGGCGTTCCATGGCTGCCTTTTGAGCTTCCAAGTGAGTGCCTTCAGTGCCGTACTTCTTGATCAGCACGCCGACCTTGTCGCTCGGTTGTGCGCCAACACCCAACCAGTAATCGATTCGTTCACCTTTAAGGTTGACGCGAGCATCCGTTTCGGGACACATCGGGTCGTAGGTTCCCAGTTCTTCGATGACGCGACCGTCACGAGGGCTACGTTTGTCCATCGCAACAACGCGATAGAAAGGGCGGTGAGCACGCCCCATTTTCTTCATTCGAATTCGAACTGCCATAAGTTTTTTGTTCCTAAAGGGAAACGAGTTTCGACGACTAGTCAGACTTCCTGGAAACCAAAACGTTTTCGGTAATCCGGGTCGGTGCCAGAACGACTGGCACTTTCTACTTACTTCTTGCGTTTCATTCGGCGTTTTAGCTTTTCACGCTCTTTTTTCTGCTGAGCCCGTTCGTTGGCGCTCAGCCTTTTACCGGTGCTTTTCTTAGCAAGCTGCAGTCCGCCGCCCATGGGATCACCCATGCCGCCGGCCTGCAGTTGCTGCATCATCTTCATTCGGTCGCCCATTCCGCCGCCCGCCATGCCCTGCATCAACGGCTTCATGACTTCGAACTGTTTGATCAATTGCGAGACGATCGGCGTCTGCACTCCGGCGCCTTTGGCGATCCGGTTGCGACGGTGGGCATCGATGATCTTGGGGTTGCGACGTTCTTCCATCGTCATCGCGTTGATCGCGCCGATGGTCTGGTTGATGCCTTTGGACGCTTCGTCGCTTTCCAGCACGTCCTTGAATTGCCCCATGCCCGGCATCAAGCCCATCATGCGTCCCATGATGCCAGGCTTCGAAACCTTTTGCATCATGTTTTTGAAGTCGTCCAACGTGAAGTCGCCCGACGCCATCTTGGCCTCGAGTTCTTCGCGTTCTTTTTCGTCGACGATTCGGTGCGCCTCGCGAGCCGCAGCGACGATATCGCCCATCTGCAAGATTCGGCTCGCCATTCCTTCGGGGCGGAACGGTTCAAGAGCATCAAAGTGCTCGCCGGTGCCGATGAACTTGATCGGCACACCGGTGACTTGCTTGACCGACAGCAACGCACCGCCGCGTGCGTCGCCGTCCAACTTTGTCATGATGACGCCGTCGAGCTCGAGCGCTTCGTTGAAGGCACCCGCGCTGTTGACCGCGTCTTGGCCGGTCATGCCGTCGACGACCAAATAAACTTGGTCGGGCGAGACCTTCTTGTCGATGCGTTTGAGTTCCGCCATCAACGTTTCGTCGATCGCCAATCGGCCGGCCGTGTCCAGGATCACGACACGGTTGCCGTCCTTGATGGCCTTGTCGACACCGGCTTTACAAACCGCGACCGGATCTTGATTGCCTTTGTCGCTAAAGACGGGAACACTTAACTGGTCGCCGATGACGTGAAGTTGGTCGATCGCGGCCGGACGCTGCAAGTCGGCGGCGACCAATAGCGGCGTGATGTTTTCTTCTTTGAGTAACTGGGAAAGTTTGCCGCACGTCGTCGTCTTACCGCTGCCTTGCAGGCCGCACAGCATGATGATTGTCGGACCGTCTTTCTTCAGGTGCAGCGACGGGTCGACTGGACCCAAGATCGAGATCAGTTCACTGTGGACGATGTTGACCAGTTCTTCGTGCGGCCGAAGACTCAACAATACCCGTTTGCCCAGCGCCCGCTCGGACACCTGAGCCATAAAATCCTCGACGACGCTGTAGCTGACGTCAGCCTCCAGCATTGACCGTTTCACGATCTCCAGCCCGTCTTGCATATTGCCTTCGGTCAACTTGCCTTTGCCGGACAAGCTCTTGAAGGCGGACTGCAGACCGTCGGAGAGGGACTCAAACACGAAAAATCGGCTCGGAAGCGAGAAATACGGGCAAATGCGGGGAAATCGAAGCCCGGTAGTCTACGCAAACAAGGTCCGATCTGTAAATGGCTAGACCGCGTACAGTTGATACAGCATCGCGTAAACCATCACGCCGGTCACCGAAACGTACATCCAGATCGGAAACGCATAGCGGACCAGCTTCTTGTGGGCCACGATTCGGCCCGTTTTGGCAAGATATACGGCCCGCACCGCCAAGAAAGGGACCGTGATCGCCAAAATTAGGTGAGTCCCCAAAATGCCGTAATAGGTGTACCGGGCCGCATCCGAGGCAATCGCCGGATCGGTCGGGAACCGCTTGTTCGGCTCGCCCGTCGCTTGGAACAACGCCACTTTGTGGAACAGGTAAAGCACCAGGAACAACGCGCTGACCCCCAGGGCCGCCAGCATGTATTTCTTGTGGACTCGAGCCTTGCCCCGCTTGATGTTCACCAACCCGAACGCCAGCAGCACCGCGGCGGTGGCGTTTAGTGCCGCGGTGACGTGAGGAAGGTTGTCCGCCAAAAATTGCCAATTCATCACGAGTCTTGGTCTTTCATCATTTCGCGGATCTGTTCTTTCATGGCCGCCAATTGGCGTTTCTCGGGCCAATTGTAAAAGCCCTCGATCTCGCCCTTCGGGTCAACCAAGACGAACCGTTCGGTGTGGAATTGTTTGTTGACCGGTTGCCGAAATATCTCGGCACCGATGCGGCGGATGTATGTCAGGTCGCCGGTCATGAACAGCCATTGTTCTTCGTCGGCACCGAACCGGGCCGCGTATTCCCGCAGTTTCTCCGGGGTGTCGTTTTCGGGGTCGACCGAGATCGCGACAAAGCGAACGCCCTGGCCTTCGAATTCGTCCTGCAGTTCTTTGATGATCTGATTCTGTTGGACACAAATGCTGGGGCACGTGCTGAAGAAGAAACTGACGACGTACGGATGGCCGGCCAGGTCTTCGCTCTTGATCGTCTTGCCGCTGCGCTCGGTCAACTCGAACCGGCTCAGCCATTCTTCGTCCTCGGGCGGCTTCGTCGGTGTCGCGTTTTCAATCTCGTTGGGATCGGTCGCCGCGGGCCCATCGTTGGTGAACACGGTTTCATCGGGACCGGGACCACCGAATCGTGCCGGTCGGAACGATCGGATTGCCAAGCCCAGCCCGACGCCGATCAAAAGAATCATCACAACGTTTGTCAGTGTTTTCATATTCGTTGGGCTCCTCTATACAATCACGTCAACCTTGCGACTGCCACGCATCAAATACCACGCGATCAACGTCGTCACCACGGCCATCGCGATCGAAACCGCCCAACACAGGGGCGACGACGGCGCGAAACCGACGGCAGCAAAATCAATATGCGGAAACATCAACCGGCGAAGCTCGACCATCGAATAGCTAAGCGGGTTCACGCGCATGATACCGCCCAAGATCCATTGTCCCCAGCTCGCCGACGCGTCCAGAACCGGAATCGGAAAGAACGAACCGCTGAGCAGCCACATCGGCATCAGTCCCAGCATCATGATCGCATGGAACCCCTGAGTGCTCTCCATCGGCCATGCCACGATCATGCCCAGCGAACACATCGCCACCGCGACGACCGCCAGCAGCACCAAGATCGGGATCACCGTCCAGCTGATCGAAACGGTGCCGACCACGTACACCAGCGTCAGGAACACGGCCGCTTGTACCCAGGCGATCGCGGATCCGCCGATCACCTTGCCGAACAACACCGGCCAACGACCCACCGGCGCGACCAGGACAGATTGCATGAAGCCTTCGCGTCGGTCTTCGATGACCGAGATCGTGGCAAAGATTGCGGTGAACAGGACGATCAGCCCGAGCGTTCCCGGCAAAAAGAACTGCATGAAGTCCAGTTCGCCTGATCCCGAGAACGCACCCTTCAGCCCGGTACCGAACAGCAGCCAGAACAGCAGCGGTTGCAAGATCGCTGCCGTCACGCGATTGCGTTGACGAAAGAATCGCACCCACTCGCGCCGCGCCAGCATCCAGGCCGCCCCGTAGCCGTCGGCAATCGTTGGGGCATGTCTCGCTTGGTTACTCAAAGACTTTTCCTGTTTTGGCGACGAACACATCTTCCAGGCTTGGCCTTCCGATCGAAATCGATTCCGCTTTGTCGCCCAGTCGTTCCAATAGCGTCGCCACCAGCGGCCCCGGTGCATCGGTGCGCAACCGGATCTGGTGGTGCAAGCATTGAGCGTCCAGGCCGAGTTCGTTTCGCAGGATCTGTTCGACTTCGGTTTCGCACGACGTCTCGATCGTCACCAACCCGTCGCCCATTTCGCTTCGCAATCCGTGCGGCGTCCCTTCGGCGATTTTTTTGCCGCTCGACAAAATGGCGACTCGGTCGGCCTTGTCGGCTTCTTCCAACAAGTGCGTCGTCATCAGTACCGCCATTCCCTCGTCGGCCATCTTGCGAATGGCACTCCACAGATTCAACCGCGCGGACGGGTCCAAGCCTGTGCTCGGTTCGTCCAGCAGCAGCAATCGTGGTCGGTGCAGCATGCCCTTGGCAAGTTCGACGCGTCGTTTCAGTCCGCCCGACAGCGATTCGCAAAAGTCTGCGCGTCGGTCCGTCAACTCCAGCATCGACAGCAGTTCGTCACGTCGCTTTGCTAGGTCTGCTCCGCGGATTCCGTAAAGCGCCGCTTGGCAGGCGATGTTTTCGTCGACGGTTAGTTTCTTATCCAAGCTGGGCGATTGGAACACGATCCCGATCTGGCCTCGCACGGCCAACGGGTTCGCCTTGGCGTCGAAGCCGCCGATCGTGATCGATCCCTGTTGCAGCGGCAGCAGCGTACACAGCAATCGAAACAGCGTCGTCTTGCCGCTGCCGTTCGGTCCCAACAACGTGACGATCTCGCCGCCGTCGACCGACAGATCCACGCCACCGAGCGCCACATGGTCACCATAGGCGTGGTGAATTTCTTTCGCGATACAAACTGGCATCAACGATTACCAGAACACGCGAAGGGTGACGATCAAAAGCACCGCCGGCAGCACCAACAACGACGACCGCAACAACTTACGAGCTCGTCCGTCGTCGGGCGATTTCGTAAACTGTATCGACGCCTTCAACATCGGTACCGTCGCGATCAGGACTCCGATCGCCGCGGGAATTGCGAACCACGAAAAGCCGTCGATGAAACACAGTGCGACACCACAGGCGATCAACGCAAGCGAACCGACGATGCTTTGCCATCCGGCGCTGCGTCCGGTCGGTTCGACGGTGGTGGTCATCTTAAAGCCCGCCGCGTCATACTGGTGTCGATACATCCAAGCGATCGCCATGAAGTGCGGATACTGCCACGTCGCCAGCACGCCGAATAAAAGCCAGCCGCTTACGCCCGTGATCGATCCGCCCATGGCGGTGTAGCCGATCAAGACCGGCAGCGCTCCGGCAACCGCACCGACCGTGGTGTTCCAAGCCGTGCGAGTTTTCATCGGCGTGTAAACCAACACATAAATCAACCAGGTCGCGATCCCCGCGATCGCGGGGATCGCGCCGAACATCGACCACAAAATCGCGGATCCGCCGATCCCCAACGCGGCGGTGTAGGCCACCGCGGGGAACAGGGCGACACGACTTGCCGGCAGCGGCCGATTCGCCGTTCGCGTCATGTTGCAATCGATCACGCGTTCCCAGATTTGGTTCGCCGCGCCGGCGCTTCCCGATATCGCCGCGGTGCCCAGCATCAGCCACAGCCAATCGACCATCGAAATCAAACCGCCCCCGCCGATGATGGCGGTCGCGGTTGTGGTCACCAAGATCATGGTGACGATACGAGGCTTGGTCAGTTCGACGTAATCACGAAAAACGGACGGCGTGGCCTTCGCTTTGGCGTTGCTTTGCGATCGGTCCAAAACTTCGGCACTCCCCTGCCCTACCCTGGTCGGTTCTTTCGAGGCACTGGCGCGGATCGGCTTAATTGCGGATGCATTGGTCATGGTTGCATCCTGCGGGGATGCATCGGCCGTCAGAAGATCAGTCGCCATGTCGGAAAAGCCGGTCCTAGGAAGTAACGGTCGCGGGAACGGAATCGGACGAGACCGCTAGTTCAGGTTGTTTGGTGATGGCGGAATCATCGCTGGGCGATTCGTTTCGTCGCCTCGATCTTTCTCTTCCTAACCGTGCAGTCAGCATCGCCGAAACTGCCAAAATCAGCGACCCCGTTGCCACGTGAGCCGTGACAATGATCGAATCGGCGAATCCCTTGGCTCGAATCAGGAAGTCCGCCGAGCCGGGCACCCACTCTAAAATCGATGGCCAGCCGTAGTTGACGACCCAAGTACCGATTCCCAACGCGATCTGCACAGCCACCAATCCTACCAATCCCGCCGCAGGACGCGAGAGCGTCAAATCGCCGCATCGCCGAAGCCGCAGCCACGCCCCCCCCGTCGCGGCCCACAAAATGAACGCCGTCATCACGTGCAGCATAATGATCATGGCGAAAATGCCGGGCCGAGTCGTCGGTTGGACGTGCCGAAGTTGGGCACCCAGGACGAGTTGCAGGTAACTGAGTCCGATCAGGCAAAATCCAACGGCCAAGATGCCTCGACCGATTTTCGGTAATCCCATCGTCGTCGAATCGTTTCGCCGCCACCAAAAATCGCTGGTCACCACCGCTGCGACGACACAAACGGCAAAGAACGCCGGTCCGAAACACCCGTGGACCATCGCCAGAGTCCGGTCGCCCAGGACAACTCGCATGCCGCCAAGCAACCCTTGCGCGATCACCATTACCAGCAATCCGACGCAAAACCATCGCACCCAGCGCCGCGGTTCTTTCGCAAACGCGGCAATCACGATCCCGATCGCAACGAAGCCGACCACGGCGCCAAGCAATCGGTGCCCGTGTTCGATGAACAGGTCGAACGGACCCAGCAACCAAGTCTTATACGGATACAGAAACAAGTTGTACCCGTAGGTCGCTGGCCAGTCGGGAACCGCCATGCCGGCGTCATAGGTCGTCACCAATCCGCCGACCCAAATCAGCGGCCAAACCAAGCATACCGCCAGCACACACAACCGGTGCAGCCAGCGGGCGGGACGAATGTCGGTGGTGGGAAGTGTGTTTGTCATCGTCGTTTTCTGGCGTGCCATTGCTCGGCGGTGATCGCGCCGACGACACAGAAGCTGGCACCAAAAATAGCCGCCGGCATCAGTCCCCCGTACCCGAGGAAGCTCATCAATACCCAGCCGGCAATCAATCCGGAAACGGCGCCGATTCGTCGCGCGGTGTCTTTGGCGATCAAGTGCTTGGGCCGCCGGTTTCGAGTGGTCGGGGGTCGAGCGACTGCAGGTATCGCACCAGGTCCCAGACTTGATCGCGGGTCAATCCACGGCCGTCTTCTTCAGCAACGACTTCCACGCCCGGCATCGGTGTGCCAGCGATCCCTTGGGTGACACGGCGATACAGCGTTGCCGCATCTCCGCCGCCGCGATACACGCCCTGTGTCAAGTTTCGCGGTTCGGCCGGTCGCGGCGGTAGTGCCCCCGCTTTGCGAAACGGACGCATGTCGTCGCGGTCGCTTGGCGTCAGCCCCAGTCGCGTTGAGTACTCTTTGCCCCAATCATCAAAGTCCAACATTACCGCTTCGCCGTTGCCGCCCGGTCCGTGGCATCCGACACAGTTGGCGATCTTGCCGTGAAAAATCTCGTTACCTCGCGCGATCGATTCGGCAATCGCCGCTCCGTCGATTGCGTCGGGTTCGGGCACCGTCACCACCTGCCCACTGGCCGACGTCCAATCACCGATCACTCGTTCAAGAACCTCCTTTACGACGTCCGCACCTTCGGTTTCGCCGCGTGCCGCCAGTTGCAAATCGGCATCCACCGATTCGTCGTCGCCGTAACCCAACTCGTCGATCGCAGCCGCCATTGTTCGCCGTTCGACCTCGCCGCGAATCGATAGATAGATTACATAGTCGATCAACGTCTCCAGGTCATCCGGCGCGACCGCCGCGAACGATGGCATTGCTGAACCTCCAGCACCGTGCTGCAGAATCGCCCGCAGGTCATCGCGAGTCGGCTTGGCCGCCCGCTCGGTCGACTTCCATTTGAAAACGCCGTGGCGGAAGTTGCGGGGATGCGGTTTCTGGTACAAGCTGGCCGGTCCCGCGCCACCGCCATCGATCCCGTGACACGTCACACAGTGTTCGCGGTAAAGCCCCAGGTGTGTGCCGTCCTTCTCGCTTGATACTGCCCCGGCCGCGCGAACCAGTCGCTTCAGGTCGACGACCGACTTCGCCCCTTCGGGGATCTTGGGCTGGTCGGGGGTCCCAAACAGAGCCTGCGTTACCGCAGCGGCGTCGCGGCCGGCGGCTTCGGTGTTGGCCGATCGGGATCGAGCCAGTGTCAACGAAAAAACGTCGTTGGGCGCAAACGATCCAACGGGCGCATCGCAGCCCATCAGGGCGGCGCACATCAGGATCAGGAGGGGCGATCGCCACATGGGTGAAAATTCGCGGACAAGGAGTGAAGGACACGTCATGCGAATTGAACCGCGAAACGCCGCCCACCGCAAACGCTACCGATTGTCGCACCCCCGAAGCGATCGGCCCGACGGCGCAGCAACTCGTTCACTAGCATCGCAAAAAAAAGACCAGGACGAATCCTGGTCTTCGGGAATCAGATTCCAACCGTTGTGGCGGGTGGTGATCGCGTCGGCTTAATTCGCGTCTAGCGAATCGGCGGGGATGACGACGGTGCCCATGTCGTTCATGCCAGCTTTGACTTTGGTTTCGAAACGGCTTCGCTTCCATTCTGCTTTTTTGCCGTCGATGGTGACATCGCTGATCGAGCCGGCTTCGTGGTAGGCGCGGAAGACCAAGTCGGTGTCGACCGGCAGTCCCTTGATCACCAATTCGCCATCCGCGTTGCTGACCGCCGCGAACGGATGTTCCAAGACGACAACGTACGACTTCATCCAAGGGTGGATGTTGCAGTCGACGGGAATCGGTGCGGGTTCGTCTTTTTCCAAATCGACGGTTTTCGACTGGCCGGCCGGAATCGTGAAATTCTGTTGCTTGTTGTTGAAGAAACCAAGGTTGGCGTTGTGACCAACCGAGTCAGGGTTGGTGACTTCCAGTGTGTCGCCGACTTGAGTGATGACGATGTGCGGCTCGAAGCGGCACTGGTCGTTTGCAAGCGTGTGAGTGTTCTTGACCGGATCCATTTTCGGCAAATCAGTGCCACCTCGTCCGGTGTAGACATAAACGACGACATTCTTGATGCCTTTGTTTTCCGCGTTGACCAGCAATCGCTCGTCCACCAAAGGGTTCTTGCCACAAAACTCGACGTCCTTGTTGACGTCGATGGGCGCCGGCTTGACCGCTTCGCCGCCGTATTCGAAACGAATTTTCAAATCACCGGTTTCTTCTGCGGCGGCTTGTTGGCCAGCGGACGACATGGTGGCCAAAGCGGCAATCAACGCGATCCGGGACACAATCGAAATCTTCAAAGCTGACTCTCCTAGAGAGAACGAAATTTTGCACGGTTGGGGGGGCAGCGGCACGAGACAACGCACCGCATACATCGATGATTTTCAAGCAATTGGCAGCAAAGGCAACCCTGCCAATCTTTCTGGATACGCATTGGTGTACCCATATCGCGAGTTTAATCGCTTTAAATTTTGGCGGGGGGGATCGCCCAAAGCCGGCGATTGACAGGAAATACGACGACAGGAGTTGCCGGAGGGGCAATCACGCCACCGTCGTTTTCAAATCAGTCGTGGGCGACGAGTGTGCTATCCCCAGGGGGTGGGATCAATTTAGGACAGCAGGAGGACACTCCTCGGCGAGCAAGTTGCATTGTATCCCACAGCGGCGAGGCGTCCACCGCTAAGCGAGTCGAAACGTGGCAATTCTAGCTATCGGAGGCCTTCAAGCGTGCCCGCTGTTGGCTGTGGCCTGTGCCGCGTAAATTGCCGGTTGAAAGTTTTTTGGCTCGATCGGATCCCCATCGAGCCGTCCCCCGCAAGGTCAAGGTTCGTGCGATGAAGGTTTTGGTGGTTGGTGGTGGTGGTCGTGAACACGCGTTGGCGTGGAAAATCGCCCAATCGCCACGCGTGAAGCAAGTCTTCGTCGCTCCCGGAAATGCCGGCACCGCACGCGACGCGACCAACGTGCCCATCGAAGTGACCGACAAGGCGGGGCTGATCAAGTTCGCCCAAGACGAGGCCATCGCGATGGTGGTTGTTGGGCCCGAGATCCCCTTGGTCGACGGATTGGTCGACGACATGGAGGCCGTTGGAATCAGGGTCTTCGGCCCATCCAAGGCGGCGGCAGAGTTGGAAGGCAGCAAGGTGTTTTGCAAAAACCTGCTGCACACGGCCAATATCCCGACCGCGACTTACCACACGTTTCGAAGCGCCGAGCAGGCGTCGCGGTACATCTGGGAGCGCTACTGTGACCCCAACGACCCGGTCCCGGTTGTGGTCAAGGCGGACGGGCTTGCGGCTGGCAAAGGGGTGATCGTTTGCGGCACGCGGGCTGAAGCACTCGACGCCATCGATCGCATCGCCGGGCAACGTGAATTCGGCGATGCCGGAAAAGAGTTGATCATCGAAGAGCGTTTGACCGGACAAGAAGCCAGCGTCCTTGCGATCACGGATGGCGAAACGATCGTCACTTTGCCCGCGGCGCAAGACCACAAGCCCGCGTATGATGGCGACACCGGTCCCAACACCGGCGGTATGGGGGCGTACTGTCCGACGCCAATCATCGACGAAGAAATGATGGCCCGCATCGAGGCGGACGTCTTGGTGCCGGTCGTTCACGCGATGAAGCGAGCGCGGCGACCGTTCAAAGGCGTGTTGTATGCCGGCTTGATGCTGACGCCGGGCGGACCCAAAGTGTTGGAATTCAATGTCCGCTTTGGCGACCCCGAATGCCAGCCGTTGTTGATGCGACTGAAGACGGACTTGGTCGATGTCTTGGAAGCCACCATTGACGGCAGACTCAGCGAAATCGAACAGCTAGAATGGGACGAGCGACCGAGCATTTGCGTCGTCATGGCCAGCGAAGGTTACCCAAGCAGTTACGAAAAAGGTCGCGAGATCAAAGGCTTGGATGCCGCCGACGCGATCGAAGACGTGAAAGTCTTTCACGCGGGTACCAAAACGATCGACGGCAAAGTCACCAACGACGGCGGCCGAGTGTTGGGTGTGACGGCGATGGGCGACACGATCGCGAAGGCGAAACTGCAAGCCTATCGCGGCGTCAAAGAAATCCGCTGGCAAGGTGCCTGGTGTCGAAAAGACATCAGCGACAAAGCAAGGTAGCGTTCGCTTGTCGATCAGGCTCGTTTAATCGAAAGGATCCGGCGGTGGTGGTCGAGATCTTTGATGAAGCGTTCGTCGGTGAAGTCTTTGCTGGCCTGCGCTAGCTGCAAACACGCATCGGCAATCATCGGGCTCAGTTCGATGATCAGCCGTCCGCCGGGCTGCATCCGGGCGGGTACCTCGCCAATGATCCGCTCGATCACTTCGGTTCCTTTAAGGCCCGATACCAATGCCGATTTTGGTTCAAAGTTACGCACCGTCGGTGACAGTTCGTCGTACTCGGCATCGCTGACGTATGGCGGGTTTGTGCAGATGATGTCGAACAATTTTGGCTCGTCAACGGCGGCCAGCAGATCGCTTTCGATACAGCGGACCCGATCGGTAACGCCGTGTTGGTCGGCATTCCAGGTTGCAATTTTCAGCGCCGCTTCGCTCAGGTCTACCGCTGTCACTTCGCAATTCGCAAACGTCTTTGCCACGGAAACGGCGATCGCGCCGCTGCCGGTTCCAATGTCCGCGATCTGTAGCGGTCGGTCGGTGATCATGCTGGCCTTGGCGACGTCGAGCGCTTCGATGACCAGGTGTTCGGTTTCGGGGCGCGGGATCAGTGTGCTGTCGTCGACGCGAAATCGCAGCGAATAGAACTCGCGATAGCCGACCAGTTGAGCGACCGGAGTGCCCTCGCCATGGCGACGGACCATTTCGCGAAAAGCGACCCGTTGTTCCTCTTCGGGTTCTTCACCGAACGCGGTGTAGAGTTGAATGCGGGTGCAGCCTCGCGCGTGCGCCAGCAGGACTTCAGCATCCAAGCGAGGAGAATCGCTGCCGTTTCGTTTGAAGAAATCTGTCGTCCATTCCAATAGCCGCAGCACGGTCCACGGATCTTGTTGGCTGGTGGACATGGCGTTTACTTCCGTGAGAGCGCCCCGCGGGGCCGGGGCATGTGATCTTGGGTGGCCGAACGGAGATGCCATTGGGCCAGTCAGGTCTGGGCTGGTCCGCAGTTACTCGATCATGTCACCGCGAAGTTGATCGCGATCGTACTCGATCAGTGCTTGGGTGACGGGCGAGACGTCGCCGGCGATGATTTGATCCAACTTGTACAGCGTCAAGTTGATGCGGTGATCGGTCAAGCGGTTCTGGGGATAGTTGTAGGTCCGGATGCGTTGGCTGCGGTCTCCCGACCCGGTCAAGCCTTTGCGAGTCTCGGACATCTTCGCTTCCTCTTCCTCGCGTTTCTTTTCGTAGATCCGTGCCTTTAAAACTCGAAGCGCCTTGGCCAAGTTCTTATGCTGGCTCTTTTCGTCTTGGCATTGCACGACGATGCCTGTTTCGTGGTGCGTCACACGGATCGCGCTTTCGGTTTTGTTGACGTGCTGGCCGCCCGGGCCGGAGGCACAAAACTTATCGATGCGATAGTCTTCCGACTTCACGTTGACTTCGATGTCTTCGGGTTCGGGCAAGACCGCGACCGTTGCCGCCGACGTGTGGACTCGGCCTTGCGTTTCGGTTTCGGGCACTCGTTGGACACGGTGACCGCCCGATTCGTATTGCAAATCGCGGAATACGCTTTCGCCTTCCAGCGACATGACCACTTCTTTGAACCCGCCCATTTCGGTCGCGCTCATGTCCATGATCTCGGTCTTCCAGCCACGAGCTTCGGCGTACTTGCGATACATTTCAAACAAGTCGCGCGCGAATAACGCGGCTTCGTCACCACCGGTTCCGGCGCGGATTTCCATCACGCAGCGGGTGCGGTGCGAGTCTTCGCCGCCGACGGTCAGCGACAACAGCTCTTCCCAAAGCTCTTCGCGATCAACCTTCAGCGAAGCCATTTCGGTTTCCGCCATTTCACGTTCTTCGACGTCTTCGGCGACCTCGACCAATTCTTTGCACTGGCGGATCTCGTCGGTCAGTCGTTTGAATTCGCGGTACTTGCCCGCGACTTTCGCCAATCCGCCGTGTTCCCGAGCGACGGCGCTGAAGCGGACCCCGTCGGCCTGGATCTCTGGCTTGGCCATGTCATTTTCGAGTTGGATGAACCGCCCGAGTTTTTCCTCGAGCGTGTCGCGAATGGTGCCGCTCATACGGAGGCGTCTTTGATCAGAAGAGAAGTGGAGTGGGGCAAAGAAAACAGCCGCATCGGTCCAGCGGGGACCGAGCGGCTGATCATGAAATTAGCAATCGGAGAAGCTACTTCTTCTTTCCCTTCTTCGGCGCCAGGCTGCCGTAGGTGCCGGCGGCAAACTTTTTCTGGAACTTGTCGATTCGACCGGCGGTGTCGACGAACTTCAACTTGCCGGTGTAAAACGGATGGCATTCGCTGCAAATGTCGATCCGAAGTTCGGGTTTGACGCTGCGCGTGGTGAACGTGCTGCCGCAACCGCAAACAACCGACGTTTCTTGATATTTGGGGTGGATGCCGTCTTTCATGGCTGATTCTTCATTAGGGGGTTTGGGCGGTTCTGGCTTGGTACAGTTCCGCATGGCCCCGGAGTGTATGCCAGGAGGGGCAGTTTGTTCAAGTGCGGCAAATCCCGGGTTGCGGATCGGGGGGGCCGATTACTTCACGATTCGCCAACATCGGTGAATTCGCTTGTTCCGAAAGTCTTCCGGCACCGTTTGGCTGCTGATTTCATGAGCCTCGCTGACGTAGATCGACTGTCGGTCGAACTTGAACTGCCGAAAATTGTTGCTGAAGTACATCACGCCGCCGTCCGGCATCAGCTTCAAGATTTCGTGCAGCAAGTCCATAGCGTCGTCCTGGACCGCCCAATCTTTTTCTGTTCGTTTGCTGTTGGAAAACGTCGGCGGGTCGACGACCACCAGGTCGTAGTGTGGCCCAGGCGCATGATTGACGACGAACTCGCGAGCGTCGGCGGCGACAAAGCGATGGTCGTCGCCGTCGAAGCCATTGCGAGCCATGTTGGCTTTCGCCCACTGCAAATAGTTCTTCGACAGGTCCACCGACGTCGTCTTTGTCGCTCCGCCGGCCGCTGCGTAAACCGTGAACGATCCGGTGTAGCAAAACAGATTCAAAAACGACTTTCCTCCCGCCGCGTCGCGAATCATCGATCGAGTGATCCGATGATCCAAGAACAGCCCCGTGTCGACATAGTCGCGCAAGTTGACCAGGAATTTCAGTCCTGCTTCGCCGACCTCCATTCGGTGTTCGGACTGGTCAACTTTCTCGTGCTGGGTCTTCCCCCGTTGGCGACTGCGTCGTTTGAAGAAGACGTTTTCCGGTTCGACTTCCAACGTCGCCGCCGCGGTTGCCGCCATCAGGTCGAGCCACTCTTCGTGCTCTTCATCGTCGCGGTCGTGCGGCCGTTCGTATTCCGTGATGTGCAAACAATCATCATAGCGATCGATCACCAACGGAATCTCGGGGATATCGCGTTCGTAAATTCGAAAGCACGAAACGCCTCGCTTTGTCGGCCATTTACGAAAGTGCTTGGCCCGCTTGGCAAGCCGCGAGGCGAACTCGGTCGTTTGTCGGACAGTTTTATCGTTCATCGTTTTTCTTTTTCCAACGATCGACGACCACCGTATCGATCACCAATTGGCTCAAGTGGTACACCAGCATCGGAACCACGCTGACGCCACAATCAATCGCGATCTGCAGTCCGACCATCAACGTTTTTTGGCTGCCGCCGATGCCCACCGCAATTTGGCGATCGCGATCGATCCCCATACTCCGTGACACCCCGATGCCCAGCGCCAACGCAACCGTGTGGATCACAGCAACGACGGCCAGCAGCATTCCGAGCGTCGACCATCCTAGCGGTCCGTCGCCGTTTTGATCGACGGTCTGGCGACTGGCGATCGCGCCGAAGACGACCATCACCAAAATCCCCCACTGACCTACCAGCGATAATCGCGGCTTGTTTCGATCTGCCCACCCTGCAAACCCGAGTCGACGCATCGCCTGGGCAACCACCAACGGGGCGACAACCAAACTGCCTAGCTTGATGATCTGGTCGGTCGCTGAAATTTCGCTTTCGCGGCTAAGCACCAGCATCAGCCCCACCGGCACGACCGCGACGCAGGCCAGATTGGTGGCCACGGTCGTCATCATCGCCACCGAATCGTCGCCGCCGGCGCGGCGAGTCCAAACCGATGCGGACGCCAACGTACACGGGACCAGTGATGCGACGAACAAGCCGCCGAAAATTCCGGCCGGCAAAATCCACTGAGCCGGCAGCGTCAGCAGCGGCACCACAAACAGGTTGATCGCGATCGCCAGCAGCCCGGCCGTCGGGCGGGCGATGCTGGTGCGAATTGTATCCGCAGCCAGGGTGACGCCCATCGCCCACATCACCACCAGCACGACGCCGTTGCGTAATCCAGGAACCTGCGTGATCGGTTCTAGCCACGGCGCCGTGAAATATCCGGCCGTGAAACACAAGCCAATCGAAATCAAGAACCAATGTTTGCTAATGGTTGCCCACATGCTGCGATCTTCCCAAACGACCTATCGGTGATCCAGAAAGTGAACGTAAGATCGCCGCAGAGAATGTACCAATATCATCCGCCGTTCGGGAAGGAATCCGGCCGTGCATGAACGAACGCAGCGAGCGATGGCTCGAATGATGTTCGTTTTCTGCTGCGCGGTCCCCACGTCGATCTCCCTGACAATCATCGTCGTGATGGCGACGCCGTGGTACGCCCGTCGAGTCAAATCGCACTTCGAGTCCGAACTGTCTCGCGATACGGGGCTGGTCGTCCAGATCGGCACATTGACCCAAACCGCACCCACGTCCATTCGCATCGACGAATTGCGACTGATCGAACCGGAAACGTCGGAAGAAGTCGCCTACGTTCGGCAACTCGATTGGGTCAACCGGCCGGCCGAAGTTTCGATTCTGCTGCACCAGCCGAAACTGCATTCGCGAACGCTGCCCGGTGCGTGGCGACTGATTCACGATCGATTTTTATGTCGCCCCGAACATACAGGAAAACCGATCCGGTTTGCCGCCAACGATTTGACGATCGCCGACGGCGTCACAGGCGGTCTGACCATGACCGATGTCGACGCTTGGATCGAGCCGACTCAGGACGCGGTGGAAGCCAGCATTCAAGGCGTGCTGGCACAATCGAAAACGGGAACACCGATTGGGATCACCTTTCGTCGCGACCGCAGCGGTGCTTCACCGGCGACCGACTGGACCGTCGATACCCACGACAACGCCCTGCCCTGCACCACGCTTGCCAAGTACGTCCCGGGCCCGATCGGGAATCTTGGCAACGAATCCACGTTCGCCGGTTCGCTTCGCTGGCACCTGCCCGGCGGCTTCGCCAACGATTCGTCGTGGTGGATCGATATCGCGGGCGACTTTTCGGACGTCGCGCTGGATCAGGTCTTTGAAAAACAATCCCATCGTTGGACCGGACGCGCGAATATCCATTTGGACCGCTGTCGATTCGAACCCGGCACCAGCATCGACGTCGCCGGCACGCTGCGCGTCGGCGACGGACAGATCGGTCGATCGCTGCTGGCGGCCGCCAATCGCAATCTCGGATTCGAGCTGCGATTACCCGAAGGAACCGAGGACATTCCGTTTGACCGCATCGCGATGCGATTCAGTTTGAACGACACACAACTTCGGCTTGACGGTATCTGTCACACCGAAGTCGGCTACACCAACTTTCCAGGCGACATCGTGATGCACTCGGGCGGCTATCCGATGGTGCGTTCGGGGCCGCAAACGTTGCCGTCCATCGCCTTGGTTTCAGCACTCGCGCCGTCGCACAGCGTGATGGTGCCGGTCGCTGGTCAGAATGCGAAACTGATCGAATTCCTAATTCCGCCCAGTCGCCCGATGCCCGCGGACCCCGAAGCGATGCGGGCCAGGATTCAAACGGCCCGCGATTGGTCCGGCGGCGAAGTCACGTCACAGCCGTATTAGCGAAATGAAACCGCCTTGCCACTGTTGGCGTTGTCATGTCCATCGGCCGCATGAGGTCGAAAGCCAAGCGTGCTATTACGTTTCCAGTACCTTTCCAGGCGGGCATCTTTGCGCGCCGGACTTTTTTCTAACGATCAAATCCGAAAGTTAGGCCGCCGGTTTTCCGAACCGTAGACCCATCATTCGGAACACGCCGTCGGCGACCATGAAGAACAGTTGTATGCCGACGAATAGGCTCAACCACATCAATACTCCGGACGTGAATCCGTAGCTGTGCAGTCCGATGCCCAATTCGTTGGTGCCGAACCAGCTCCATGCCGTCACGATGTTGCCGCCGATCGCCAGCACCGAAAATCCTCGCGCCGACACCATGCCGTCCCAGCGGGCGTGCAGCATCAGTGCGTTCCAAATCACAATCAAGAGAGCGCCGTTTTCCTTCGGGTCCCAGCCCCAGAACCGACCCCAGCTGTCATCGGCCCACAGGCCGCCCAGCACGGTGCCGACGAAGCTGAACAGAATTCCGAAGCACGCCGCACCATAGCAACAACGGTACAGGTCTCGCATCACTTTGCCGTCGCGGCCCAGCCAACCGGCGATCAAATAGCCAATGCCAAGCGTCCCCGCGACCATCGTTGCGACATAGCCCAGCGTCACGCTGATCACGTGCGTGGCCAGCCAAAACTGGGTATCCAAAACCGCTTGCAACACCGGCATTGTGTCGCCCGTGTTCAGTCCGTAAGCAACCAGAAGCGTCATCACGCCGGCTGCGGCCGACAAGATGTTTCCGATGCCGTACTTGAAAATTCGTTCAACGACCAAGCCGAACAAGACGGCCGCCCATCCGATGAACACCGCCGACGAATACAGGTTGATCACCGGTGCGCGTCCAGTGATTGAGATCCGGCACAGAATCGCAACGGTGTGAATCGCCATCGCCAAGGCGAGCGTTCCCCAGACCGCCTGACGCAGTCGCGGCAGATCGACCAAAAAGTAGATCAGTCCCATCACCAACGTGACCAGATAAAGCATCATCGCCACACCGGTCGGCCAATTCGATTGCATCCATCGTTCCAGCGACACCATTGCGGGTTTGTAACCGGGAATGGGATAGGTCTTGAACGCTGCCAAGCCCGAGTCCACCGCGTCGTTGAATTTCGCCGGGTCTTCACTGCCGTACGCTTGGATCATCTTGCCGAACGAATCGATTCCCGGACGCCCCTTGTCATCGGCACCCGCATCGCCACCGGCGACTTCGCGGAAATGGTCGAAGAACGCAGGACCGAACGCCGCCCACTGGGGTTCGTTGACGGACGCGGTGATCTCGTCGACCGTGGGAGCCACAACGCCTGGCGCTGACATCTGCTTGAGGGCTTCCAGACGACGCTGCAATTGTCTCAGCATCACCATTTGCCGATCACTCTCGGTCGCTTCGGGGAACACCTTCTTGAATTCGTCCATCGGGATGTCTTCGGGCACCGGTAATTGAAACGCAGCGGCCGTCAACGTGAAGTGACGTGTGCGCCGGTCGAGTTCGACCAGCTTCTTTTCCTTGAAGGTCATCTCCGATGCATCTTTGGGTGACGCCGTTTCAATGATCTTGCTGGCGCGGTCCCACTGTTTGCTGATCTCGTCCAGCGAATACAGTTTGCTTTCGCGGCGATCCAGTCCCAATTCGCTGCGGACCTCGTCCGAATCGATTCGGAACATTGGCAAGAAACGCAGTTCGGGCTTTTCAATGGCGACTTCAAACAACCACTGCATCGCCGACAATTTTCGTCCTTGGACGCGACCTTTGATGCCCGATGGCGCGGTGTCCAGCGGTAGCGATTCTTTGTTGCTGATCGCCTTCAACGTCTGACGTGCGTACGCGTCAAGCGGCATCACTCGGCCGCCGAATTGGGTGGGAAACTTTCCGGCCGCATAGAAGTCAAACGATTGCATGCGGTTGGTCGGGCGCAGCGTATTCATCGCGGCCGACCATGGCACCAGTGCCATCAATGCCAAAACGCCGAACCCACCGGCGGTCGCATAGACGGGCCACTGTGACGGTCGCTTGCCGGCAAACTCGGCCAGTTCTTCGCGTTCTTTGCGAGTTTCGCGGTCCCGGCGTTTCAAGAACCGCGTCAGTGTTCCCAAGAAGTGCGCCAGCATCCCCAGTGCGGTGATGCTGCAAGCGACATAGGGAATCAACCAGCCCGAGTTGCGGACGACTTGGATACTGGTGATCTCTTGGCCGTTGGGCAGGGTGTCGAAGCTGGATTGATAGAACGTCTCGCCACGGTAGCGCAGCGGGTTGTTCATCCAGATGCGTTCCTTGCGGTCTTCGCCGGTGTCTTCGGCAATGATGCGAACGAACGACGAGTAATCTCGCGGCGTTTGTGTGCCGCTGTAAGTGGTGCGTCGGAAATCTTCCAAATGGATCCAGTACGGTTTGACTTCGCGATGGAACTTCAAACCGAGTTCGTATTTGTCGTCTCCAACCGAAACCGAATCGAACAGGTCTTTGCCGGTACCGGATCGGGTCAACATCCCGCGATCGGAAAACAATTGGCTGACCAAGTGCCGACCCAAGGATTCGCCCGATGACTTATCCGTCAATTCGACGTACGCCGACGCCACATTCATGGCCGCATCCACGCCGCCCGATTTCGGTCGGTCGACCGCGCCGGCTTCCAAGCCCAATCCAACATTTGCCAAGTTGTCGGCCGGGACATCGCCCAGGGTCGAGTTGGGATAGAACGCCAGCACGTTGACGTCGACGGGCAGCGATTCGTCCGAGATCGCGGTCTTGGAATTCAAGGCGGCTTGCAGGCGAGTTCCCGGGATCGCCGTGACGACGTCTTCACCATCGAGTGACTTGATGAACGTCAATTCGATTTGATCCAAGTTGACGAACGAGTTGGTGGTTTCGCCTTCGACCATGCTCAAGCGTTGTTCGGTTTGGCGGTCGCCAAAGACGAATTGACCGACCATCAACAAACCGACACCGATGTGCAACAGCACGTTGCCGCCCTGCTTGCCGAAAACCAAATGGCATCCCGCCAAAAGGATGGCGCCGGCGCCGAGTCCCTTCGTCAACTGCCAAACGATCCGCAGGCCAGGTTCACCGATGCGGAACCCGCTGAACATCGAATACGCCACAACGCTCAATACGCTGGCCGCGACGACATACAACAGCGGCTTCATCGTCGAGTTGTTGACCTTGGACGCGCTGATCCCCAGTGCAATGCCGATGACCGTGATGCTGGCCAGCACGCCGGCCCACAGTTTGTCATAACCGAGCCATTCGGGCGGCGTACCTTGCAGACCGTCGCTATCGTGGCCCGCCATGATCACCACCGCGGCGACCGCACAGCCGAGTAAAATCACCGCCAGTCCGCCAAACAGTTTTCCGCCCGAAGAGTGAATCTTAAAACGTGTGATCTTGGCGGCGACCAAGTTGATCATCAACAGCACGCCGATCAACGCGCCGCCGGTAAACGGAATCACGCCTGCGATCGGTTTATCGTGCGGCAAAAACGCTTGCGGAAAGAAGTCGTCGATATGCAGCGGCGCTATCCACGACAAGAAGTACCGCTGCTTGACTTCCAACATGTTCATTTCGTCTTGAGCCAGTGTCCCCACCAGCACCAGGATCAACGAGCACGCGAACAAAAACACCGTCAATTTCAACGAGCCGGCGACCCGCAGGATTTTCCAGGCGAAGCCGTTCACCGTTTCGTCGCGATCGAAGGTTTGGGAGTCAGAAGCGATGGTCGCCATCTTGGGGTCTCTTAGAGAACGGTTGGATTCAGACATCTTCGCGGGCACGGCAATTCGAGATCGCCGTCACTTCACAACTACAACTTCAGTTTCAACGATTTCAAAAAATCGGCAATCGCTTCGGACTCACCGGACACCGTTTTCGCCGGCCCGGTCATCTTGATGAACAGGCTCATGCCGCCGTCCAGGGGGACGATGGTGGCGTCAATCGCTTGGCCGGCTTCGTCTTCGCTGGTCAGATAGAACCGTTGTCCCGGACGGCCATCAACTGTGACATCGATCGCATCCTCCATCGCTTGGTCGACGACGTCGTCGGGCGACTTGCCTTCACGAACTTGTCCGATCCATCGAGCCACGTTGCCTCGCAAATCACCACCGGCAGGAATGACCGTGATTTCGGCGGGCGCATCTTCCGGACCGACGTTGAACGCGGCCATCCGCATCGTACTCATCTTGCCGTCGCGCCATCCGGTGGGGCGATCAAACGTCAAGCGTTCGTCCGGCTGGGTCTGCTGGGCTTGCTGGGCCGGCAGCCCAGCGTCACGCGTTTGCGGAGCAGCCGTCATCGGTGGCTGGCCACCGCCAGCGAATGGAGCAGCGCCACCAGCAAACGGAGCCGCGCCGCTGGCAAAGGGAGGTGTCATCGGCGAATCGCCACCCTCACCAACCAAGTCGACCCATACCGATTTTCCGTCGGCGGCGGCCACTTTGATTTCGGCCGCTTCGGCCCAACGCTGGTCGGAATTGGGCAACGCGAGTTGGTTTCGCCATCGGTTGACGTTCATCGCCACCATCGCGTCATAGTCGTCCAGTCGGCCGAGTTGCGAGACGCTGACGTCCAACTGCTTGCCGGGCGTCTCGATATCGATCGACGCGAATCGCATGGGTTTGTCACCGCCTTTTCGCCAGCCGTCGGGAAGCTGGCTCAGGTCTGGCGAACCGTCGTTGAACTGGACGTCTTCGACGAAGCTGCGGAACGAATCGCTGATCGTCGAGACGGCCGTTTCGGGACCCGTGACTTTGAAAAACCAGACCTGATCGCCATTGGGTACCATCGCGGCCAGCATGCGGTCTTGAGGAGTGCGAAGTTCCTCGGGCACCTTCTTGGGAACGCGATAGGTGATGATCGGATCGGTTTTGTCGCAACCCGACAATGCAACCATGGCCGCGATCAGACAACCAAAGATCGTTTGAGCAAGCAGGGAGTGCCGAGAAAATGGGGGCGCTAGGTTATCGACTTGGTGCGTAGCAGCCATCAGTGGCTTTGCGTAAGAGGGGTTAGGTGGGCCGTGGGATCGAAATCCGTTTCGTCGTCACCTTAGCTTAACGCACCAACCCCACACGACGTACCCGACAAACCGACGCAGTCCGCCGGTTGAGCGTCAAACGCTCGCACGGCCGGATCGATCCGAGCCTACCGAATTGAGCCCTGTTTACTGGCCCCAGCCCATCAAACCGACCAGGGAATCGGTAAGCGAACTGACCGGAGCGCTGGTTTCAGTGTAGGTCCACATATTGCGAACCAAATCGGTCATCAACATGCCGCCTAGGCTTAGGACCATCAGCACCAACATCAATGTCACGCATTGCAACATCGTGAACGGAACTTCATAGCCACCCATCGATACCGGGCCCATGGCGACCGGTGACGACTCGTCAATTTCAACGGCTTCGCCGTCGTCATCCATCGCGAAGCCTTCTTCGACCGGTGCGTCGCCAAAGACGTCGCCGCCCATAGGATCCGCATCGCCAAATCCGGCGTCGTCAAATTCGACGGCTTCGGCGACATCGCCCGAGTCTTCGACTTCGATCACCTGGGATCCGCTTTCCATGTCGGCGTCTAGCCCGATGCCCGATGGCGACAATTGGAATTCTTCGTCGGCTTGGAAGTCGACCATCGATCCGCTACCGCCACCACTTCCGCTGCTGCCGCCTTCGGAAAGTTCGGCGCCAAGGTCCAATGCGGAAATGCTGCTGCCGGCCAAATCCAGAGGTTCGCTTTCCAGCGACAAGCCGCTGTCCGACGGGCTCATCAGGTTGATGCCGCTGTCACCGGCAACCGAAATGTCGCTGCCGGCGTTGCTGATCACCAAGTCGTCATCGTCGTCGGCGATGACCAAATCGTCATCGTCGTCCAACGCGTCGTCGAGCCCCGACACGTCGCTGTCCGACATGCCGTCGGCGCCGATACTGCTGCCCAAACCGGACGACATCAATAAGTTTTCACTATCACCCGAAATCAATCCGCTGCCAGATTGCTCGGCACTCAAAAGATCCAACTCGCTAAGCACGTCCACACCGCGCGATCCCAACGCATTCGCACCGCTGTCGCCGGAAAGCTTCAAGTCGTCCATCAATTCAAGGCTGCTGACACCCGAAGGAGCCGAATCCAGGCTGCTGCCCAACATGTCGTCATCGCTGTCGTCGAAGCTAAGGTTGCTGCTTGACGGACCTTCGGGCGCTAATACGTCCGGATGTGATTCTGCAATTTCTTTCAGCTCGGCGTCGGTTACCGGGCCCGTGCTGCCGGCGTTGGGTTCAATCGCCAAGTCCAGTTGAGCCGAATCGTGCATGATGGCCGAACCTTCAAGCTGCAAATCGGCCGAATCGATTTCCAACAGACCGCTGCCGGCGCTCTCCATCATCAGGTCGCTGTCGCTGGCGATGATGGCAACATCGCTGCCGTCGCCTTCGGACGCAATCAGGTTGACGTCGCTATCGCCCGTCACGGACTCGCCGCCGATTTCCAGATCGCTGCCACCGTCGTCGGACGGACTGTTGTCGCCGCCGATGATGCTGCTGCCGCTAGAAATGGACGAGCCAAGATCGTCAACCAAAATACCGCTGCCACCGGAGAGTGCATCGCCGAGGTCGTCTTTCAACTGCTCGATCGAATTCTCGGGGAACTTCCAACTTGCTCCGTCGCGGAATCCGCGGACTTTGCCCTGGCTGCGCAGTTCCACCAATCGTTCGGTGGGAATTCCAAGCTTCTTGGCTGCTTCCTCAAGTGACAAATAGTCTGCCATCGGATTATTCGGCTCCGCAGTTGCGTATCGGTGGATGAATGTTCTGACGCAGGATGATTCGCGCCAGCCACTTTTGCCACCTTACCGACGGCCGAGTTGGCGAATTTCTTCGGGCAACGGTGAAGTGGCGTTCAATTGGAGTGAAAAATCAGCGTCGATGGGGCGACTGCTGATCAGCCGGATCGTCCCGGACTTATCAATATGATACACGGCCATCCAGGATTTACCGGTATGAACTAGCGTAATTGTCTGAGTTCCCGAGGCGTCAGAACTGGAAAATCCGATCATGTCGCCCGCGACACCCATCTGCGGAACCCCCCGCTTGGTGATGGCCGCCCCGGAAAGGAACTCTGCGGCATCGGATTGAGTCGCCGGAGCCTGTCCCACCGAGGCCGTAGCGGCCGCGATCAAAAGCCCAGCAGCGAACAAGGCCGAAGTCAGTTTCACGCGGTGTTTTTGCATCTGAAACGCTCGCAAAGGGTCAATGTGTGGGGGCGGATCTGCCCGCGTCGAGACCCCCGTCGAGGCTCGCATTTAACGATTATTAGCGGTCGGCTGGGGTCGGATGCAAGCCAGATGGCAATTCTTAACGATTGGATAAAGTGGCTCGGTTGTGCCGGTCGATAAGAAGGTTGGGGTTGTGTCGTCGCGTCGCCAATCGCGACCATCACCGCCGCGACGGTTCGGACGGATCCGATTTCCGACGCCCCCAACTGAAGTCCCGATCCGAGGGTTGAACCTTGACTGACCACGGCAAAGCAATCGCCAGCGTGAATACAGATAGAAAACCATCGGCCAACGCATCACGGTCCACAGAAAAACCAACCCCGCCGATCGCGTTGTCGCCATTGACGGGTGCTCCGGTCGCCGGAAATTCGATGCTGGCAACCATTCTGGGTGCCGGCCTGTCGGTCGGTTTTTATTCGCTTTTGTTCGCTGCGATCAAATTCGGCCCCGAGTCCGCATTCACAGGGCAACTGCAACGCTATTTCTTGGGTCACCCCGTCGCCGTCGCGGCGACCATCCTGTTCTGTTTCGCCTCGTCGATATTGATCGCCAAGACGCTCGGAGTGATGGATCAATCCAGCCACTTGGCTCGCATCCGTGACAAAGACTTGCTGCCAACACGCGACAGCGACATCAGCCCGGCCGCATCTTGGCTGAGCGACAACGACGCCGGCCACGTCGCCCGAAATTGGTTGAGCGAACTTTCAAGTCTGTCGCAATCGATGCGAGCCAGCCACTTGGTAACGCGGCTCGAAGAAGTGCTAACGCGACAATCGCAACGCGGGTCCAGCAAGAACTTGGCTGACGACCTTCGCGAACTGGCCGGTCGCGATGCGGACGCGGCTCACGATTCACTAGGGCTGGTTCGGATCATCGTTTGGGCGATTCCGATGTTGGGGTTTTTGGGCACCGTGATTGGGATTACCCAGACACTTGGCGGATTAGATTTTTCCAGCGGAACCGCCGCCGTCGACAACTTGAAAAGCGGCCTGTATGTAGCATTTGATACGACCGCGATGGGCCTGGTACTCTCGGTCATCGCGATCTTCTTGCAGTTCCCTGTCGAACGTAGTGAGCAACGGCTGTTGGCCGCCATCGACGCCCGCGTCGGTCACTTGGTTTCGTCCACGTTGCCCGGCGACGAAGCGTCGGACAACCAAACGGTTCTGATTGCCGACCTTTGCCGGGGCGTTCAAGCGGCCGTCGCCGAATCGCTTGCCAATCAAGCCACCCTGTGGCGAGACACAATCGACTCGGCACAATCGCAGTGGCAACAGGTCCATGAAAAGAACAACACGACGTTGGCCGACGCAT
Organism: Rubripirellula tenax; assembly: GCF_007860125.1. Taxonomy (NCBI): domain Bacteria; kingdom Pseudomonadati; phylum Planctomycetota; class Planctomycetia; order Pirellulales; family Pirellulaceae; genus Rubripirellula; species Rubripirellula tenax. The sequence goes on along the minus strand of NZ_SJPW01000002.1, from coordinate 1,219,141 downwards.
TCGAGCTAACGCTTGCACCGGCGCTATTGAAGCACGCCGAATCGGTCGCCGGTTCGTCGCAGGTCGCCGGTGAACGATTGGAAGTCCAATGTGATCGTTGGCAACAATCGATCGTGTCGGCGCAGTCGATGTTGGACCAATCCAGTCGTCAAAGCGCCGAACAGATCCGCAACCAAACGTCGGTCTTGAACGAAACGCTGGACGATGTCTGCGAAACATTGGCAAGTCAGCAACAAACGCTGGCCGGGCACTATGACTCGATCAATCAAACTCACGAAGCCATCACGCGTTTGACCGAAGCGACGACGGCGCTACAGCATCAGATGGCCAATCCGAACAATGACGCCATGGCCGACGCAATGTGCATCCTGGCTCGCGCGGTGGACAAGTTGTCGGCAAGAATGCCAAACGATACCGTGACTCCGACAAGGCGTGCAGCATGAGTCGGCGTAAGCGGGGCGGTATGTCGCCATCGCTGTTTCCGTTCCTAGCCGTTTTGGTTTGTACGCTAGGGACTCTGATCTTGTTGTTGGCACTGGTTTCGCAAGACGCAACCGACAATGCCAAGAAACAAGCGGATGCGGCGCGCGCGAAAGCCCAGCGCGAAAACGATGCGTTGCTGGCAGCGAAAACCGTCGAACCGGCCGCCGATCTCGCACCTCGCAAACCGCAAATTGCGGCCGAGGCCGCGACGAAGATGATTGCGGAAGAGGACTTTCGCGTCACCCAGCTAGTCGCCTTTCGCGACAAGCAGACGGCAGACTTGGAAGATCGCCGCGACAAGCTCGCGCACGTCGAGAACCACATCGGCCGACTGCGAACGGAGTTGAAACAATTGAGCGGCGAAGTCGACCGCGCCGTCGGTGGTGACGAATCACCCGCCGTGGACGACGCGACGTTGGCCAGCTATCGACAGAAAATCGAAGAAGTCAAGGAAACGATCGAGACGCTTCGCGTTGATTCGGGCAAACGCACACCGCGAGTCGTGATCGTTCCTCATAAAGGCCCCAACGGCACCGACCGTCGCCCAATCTATTTGGAATGCGTGGCCGAGGGACTGACCATCTGGCCCGAAGGCAATCGCATCACCCGGCAACAACTCGAAAACGCGGAATCCGGCGCCAACCCCTTGGATGCCGCGCTCCGCGCCGTGCGTCACCATGCAATGCAAACCTACGGCGACACCACCCCGCCCTACCCTTTGCTGGTCGTCCGTCCCGATGGCATCGACACCTACGGCATGGCGCGAGGCGCGATGGAAAATTGGGACGATCAGTTCGGGTACGAATTGGTGCCTGCCGAAGTCAAATTAGCTTACGCTCAGCCCGATTCAAATTTGAAACGAGAACTCGATGCGGTGATCGCTCGCGAGACGCGAAACCAATCGGCTCGCTCGATCGCAAGCGGTTTCGGATACGGCGGTGGTGGCATTGGAACGGGACTCGGCGGCTCGGGAATGGGCGGCGTTAATCGTTCCGGATCGGGTGGCTTGGGTGCAAGCGGTGCGACAGCAAGTGGTTCAGGAACAGGCGGCGCCGGGCCGCGGTCGCGCCCTCGCGTTCTTTCGGCTGCATCCCTGGATCGCGATGGCAGGTCCAGAGGGTATCACGGCGATCAGGACTTCTCTGATTTCGGATCGTCGTCGTCATCAAAGCGATCGCCCTACGTCAGCGGATCCGGCCAAGCGGGTGAGTCGTCGGTCAGTGGGGCCGCTACCAATGGTTACACCGGAACGGGTGCGTACACTCAAAACAATCCAAGCGAGATCGATCCGGCCATGCAGTCGAAATGGGCCGATGACATGAAAGCGGCCGCACAAGAAATGAAGTCGGGCGATTTTCCGAATGGTTCAACGGGCGGGGGCCGTCAGTTTGCCGGTACTGCAGGCGTCACCGACGCCAATGGTGAAGATTTCGATGGTATGACACTCGGCGGGCCGACCCAAAGCGACAACGCGAGTTCCGAAAACAGCACCCAAAATGGCACCGGAAGCGATGGAACGGAACCGGGCGGCGCGGGCGACTCGGCAACCGGTGCTCCGGCAATGCAGGGATTCGCAAACCAGGGGACTTCATCGTCGGCATCCAAAGCAACGTCAAAAATGTCGGCCGGCACCACCGGGACTGGCGGTACACAATCGGCGGGATCGCCTTCGACGGCTGCCCAACAAGGACAGTCATCAGCATCGGACGATGATTCTCAGTCACAGTCCGGCGCGCCCCAGATGCAAATGGATCTGTCGCCGCCCCCGCGTGAATTGGTTCGACGACAGGGACGCGACTGGGCGCTGCCACCGGAAGTCGCCGGCATGAAAGGCAACTCGGTGGTTCGAACGATTCGTGTGCTTTGTTACGAAGATCGATTCGTGTTGCTGCCGCCGGCCAGCGGTGGTGCAACGGAGATGTTTGGGATCGACGGCAACCGTATCGGTCGCGATGCGGAACGCGCGACGCTGGAACTGGCAACGTCCGTGCGTGACCGTGTCCAGCGTTGGGGCGTCGCACTGCCGGGCGGACGCTGGCAACCCCGCTTGGACGTCGAAGTGATGCCCGGAGGTGAACAAAGGTTCCATCAGTTGCGGTCTTTGATGGACGGCAGCGGTGTCCAAGTCAGCGGAAGGGGATCACAATGAGTGGCAATCGACGCAACCGAACGACGATCGAACTGGGGCACGATTCGTTCTTGGACATCGTCGCCAACTTGGTCGGGATCCTGATCATTTTGGTGGTCATCCTGGGGTCGCAGTCGACCGCGGTGATCGAAGAGATTCAAGAACAAGTCCGCGATGAATCGAAGCTCGAGTCCGTCGTTGACACCGAGGCGGAACGCGATGATCCTTCGCTATGGGCGACTGACGATCAGCTTTCGCGTCTGTCGCAGCAATCGATGCGCGCCGCCGCGGCCCAAGTCGAATCGAATCGATTGGAACAACTTGTCAAGCAGCACGACGCTCAACTGAGTGCTCGCGAGCAAGAGCGGGCAATGCTGATCGACTTGCTTTCCCAAGCGAGGTCGGTGTGGGACGACAAAAAGAAAGAGCTCGACCAAAAGATCATTGCTGCAGCTGAAAAGCAGACCGAATTGGAAAAGATCCAAACCGAGTTGACTCGATTGGAAGGCGAACGAAAACGTCTAGAAGATCAACCCGAAACCGTCGTCGCCGTCGAGCATTTGCCGACGCCGATGGCGAAAACGGTTTTCGGCGACGAAATCCATTTGCGACTCCGGGGTAACCTCTTGTCAGTCGTTCCGGTCGATCGCTTGGTCGACGAAATCAAGGCAGACTTTGAACGCGCGGCGATGGGTGCTAGAGAAGGCAAACTCGACGGCGCCGTCGGACCCGTACGCGGCTACGTCGCTCGCTATGTGATCGACAAAAGCCGCGGCCTTGTCGGCACCAGCGGCCGGTCACAGATGGCAACCCGAATCCAGCTGGTCGGCATGACGTTGGAACCACTTTCCGAACCGCACGGACAATCTATCGACAAAGTCTTGACCGGCGCCAGCGAACTGGACATCGAACTGGCCGGACGTGACCCCGGTAACACCACGATTACCGTGTGGGTCTATCCGGATAGCTTCGGTGCCTTCCGAAACCTGAAAGAGCGGCTCTACAACAAGGGCTTCGCCACCGCCGCCCGCCCGCTGCCGATGGATCACCCGATCAGCGGTAGTCCCGCCGGATCACGCTCTAGCGCGCAGTAAATTCATTCCCGCTGATCGGGAGTGGCGCGGATTGGGCCATGATCATACGTGCCGATCATCCGTGCTGATCGGCAAGGCCCAGCCGATCGATCGAAATCCATCGAATGGCCAATGGCGACTGTGAGTCGCTTGCCCCATTCGCTTGACGTCGGTCTGAAGCCAGTTGTTTGGGCGAAAAACGGGGTTGCAGCAAGTGCATTTCGGCCCGTTTGATTGTTTTTCCGTCACTCATTTTTTCGCGCGCCTTGCCTAGCTCCGTTCTGGGCCGTTCAATGTGCGGGGAAAGAGGCCGTATCCGTTCCAAGCAAGAATCTTTTTAGGAAAGCTACAAGATGTCTGACGAAGAAACCGTCTTTGTTGACTCGCCTTCGATGTTTCGAAACAATCCCATCGGATTCGTCGTCACCCTGATTCTGTGCCTTGTTGGGGTCGGAATTCCCATTCTGTTGGTATGGTACGTTCGTTGCCGGTCGACGGAATTGACGATCACCAACCTTCGTACGCGATTGCATCGAGGTTGGCTCAGTCGGTCGATCACCGAAGTCTGGCACCGCGATGTGCGTAACGTCCAGCTGGACCAAACGTTCTTTCAACGAATTCTTGATACCGGCCGGATCGGAGTCAGCAGTGCGGCTCAATCAGGGATTGAAATCGATGTCAGCGGCTTGAGAGGTCCCGATAAAATCAAAGGCATTATCGACAGCTATCGTGCCAAGGCCGACTGACGCACTCTCACTGACTAAAAATCATGACCGACCCCGCGAGCGATACGAGTCCCATCCCTCGCAAGCGGTCGGTTTTCAAACGGTTCTTCGGAGTGATGTGGCGATGGCGACCGCGATTTCGATTGCTTGACTTGATTTGGTTGTCGCTGTTGTCCGCGTTGTTGATGACCTGGTACCGCGATCACCAAAATCTAACGTCGCAACTTCAAGCGAGATTCGGCACAGCGCGGACGAGTTGGAGCATCGATCAATTGTTGGGCCGTCCGAACACACCGATGGCGGGTGACCAACAATCGGCCTGGACCACGCCCGGACAGAACGCCGGGATGCAGTGGTTCATCGTTGAATTTCCCAACAAAGTCAACGTTGGAAAGATCGAAATCGTCGAGACCTACAACCCCGGAGCTGTCGTTCGCATCTGCAGTGTCAGCATGACGGGTCAAGAAATAGAGATTTGGAAAGGGCAGGATCCCGTGGCACCGATCGCCGGTATGGGGAGTTCATTCATTGTCCCGTCAACAAAGATTCGCACTCGTCGAATGAAAGTCTTTTTGAACACGGACTTGGTCTCTGGATGGAACGAAATCGACGCCGTCGCACTGCATGCCGATGACGCAACCGTCCAGTGGGCAACCAACTCATGGGCCAGCGAATCCTACGGCGACAACCGCGAATCGCCACAGTGGTATTGGCCATAAACACCACGGTTGGTGTCCGCAGTCACCCAATATCGAAATGGTAAGCCAGCATCCCGGAATTGCTTCACGGGAAGCGTTTACGCTGCAACATAAGTCTTATAGGTCGAAGACGGGTGCGTTTAAGTTCGGGACTCAATGCAGCGGCGAGTCCTCCGCCGGTGAACGAAGCAGACCGTTAATCCACCCATCGCAAGCATAAGCGACGAGCTCAGTTCCGGAACTGCCGAAGCGCTGACCACCGATAGCACCCCGGTCGTATAAAGAGCCGAGCTGTTCCATAGCAATCCATTGCTGAGCGTGGGAAGCAACATGGATGAGAACGTGCCGTTGATCGTCGTGAAATCCAGGATATCGAATTGGTTGCCCAGTGCGGCTTCGAAACCGTTGTACCAAACAACTTCCAATTGGCTGGTTCCACCCAGGGTGATGGAGGTGGCTTTGAGTCGGTCGAAATCAGCAGCATTGGCGCCGCCAAGTTCCATCTGCAAGATACCGCTGTTGAGCGAATAGTTGCCGACCAAGTCGAGCAATCCAGGTGACTGGCCAGGTGCCAGAATTCCACCGACTTGGGTGATGTCGCCCGTCATGTTGCCACCAAGTTGAAGTGTCCCTTCATTCAAATTCAAGCTTGATATTGTGAGCATCCCGCTGGCGTATGTTCGGATGGCTCCGTAGCCTTGAGCATCCACCGTCATTGAACCGTTGATCGTCAAATGTCCGCCCACTTCGATGGAGCCGTTGTTGAGCACCAGGTCATTGAGCGACGCCATGCCGGATTGCCCGATATGCATGTGCGAACGAATTCCGTCGATCGTGGTTGTACCGCTGACGTTTAGTGAGGCCGCATGGACGCCGTTTCCAACTTCCATATTCGATACCGTCGTGTCGTTAATTTCGCCGCTGCTAAGCGTTAGATCCCCCGCGAATACTTTTCCCGTATTGGACGACGTACCATCGATGCTGAAGTTTCCACCGTTGACGCTCAATGCATTGATTCGATTGGCATCCGTGCCGACCGAACCTTTGACGAGAGTGTTGCTTTCGCTTTCAAAATTCACGCTATCGGCCAACAAGGTGCCGCCGACGTTGACGTTGGTGGTACCGCGCAGTTCGACTTGGTTTGCCGAAACCGTTCCACCAATGTCCGAGGCCGCCACGGAGTCTTGTTGTTGAAGGATCTTTCCTGCAACCGATAGAGAAGAACCGGCACTTGTTTGAAATGCGCCTTCGTTTTGAAGGGTCAAGTTTGACAGGGATGCCATTGCGTTTTGGCTGACTGTGAAATTTCCCTGAGCGATGTCTGCATTTCCTGCTGTGAGCGTGCCGTTGCTGGAAACTTGCAATAAATTATTGCCCATCGATCCTCCCGAACCATTGACACCCATCTTGATGTTTCCGTTGACGGAGAGTCGGTTGCTATCGACCAGTCCGCTGCCCGTCGACGATCCAATGGTCAGCGCCGGATTGGTTCCAACACCAATCCCAGTGATGAGTGCGTCCGAAGAAAATCCAGCCATTCCGCTGCTTCCGACAAACACTTGCTGCGCGCGCACGATGGGCACCGCTGCTGAAAGTGATTGTGAATTCGAACTCAGTTGGGTCAACCCGCTCATAGATCCACCGATGGTCAGTTTCTGGACATCAAGAATCGGTTGAGTGTGCGTGCCGTTGGATGAGATATTGATCGTTGCGCCGGATTCTGCGGCGCCGGCCCCATTCAATTGAATGTCGCCATTAACGACAACTCGACCGCCCAGGTTCCCGAGGAGATTCGTCGACTGGTTGTTCAGGATCATTCCCCCGTTCCCAACGGTCAATGTGCTTCGCACTTCCAGCAACGCGGACATCATTCCGGCATTCGCGACGACTTGATTCGCGAATGCCGGAGAGGTGATCTGTGGATTGGGGTTCCCCAAGCCAGACGTCGTGAATCCAGGTATAAACACATTCGAAGATTGTGTGGGTACTTGGCCGGGAGTCCAGTTTGCTGCGTTACTCCATAGTCCTGATCCACTGCCACTCACATTCCAGGTTTGCATTTGACCAAAAGCGATCCCCGGGGCTTCCGCGATCGCAATGCCAATCATCAAAAAGGTAGCCAGCAAGTACGGATTCTGCGCGCAACGATTCATGGGGTTTGACTCCGGTAACAAATTGAAACAAATGTTCTCTGTGATTGTTCGCACGAGCCAAAGTGCGAAGAAGGCTTCCTTGAGAAAGGAGGGAAGCCAAATCGATTCCGATACAAGCACTACCGGATTTCTGTTTTCGATTGCGCGCGATTCTATTCTCGCCGACAGGGGAAAAGCAATCGTTCGCAAATCATTCTTGTGACTTTTCCGAAAGAGAAAACGTCAAACGGTTCGGACGTGTACGCAAAGCTACTGCCCATCCTTGCTTTCGTTGATTATCAATCAAATGTCACTAATTCGTTTGCGATTCGTTTGACATTCTTCGAGGGCGGGAGTCTCTTCGCGAGGATCATGTCCATAGTTCGCTATGCGGCTCACGGGAGGGAATTAGAAGCGGCGGGGCCAGATTGTCTTTGTTGCGCCGCGTTTTCGGGGTCAGTAACTGGGCGTCAATTGCGTCAGCGACCGAGGGTTGGTGACGATGTGGTCCGTCCAAGTTTTCTGGGATCCATCGAACATACTCGCATCGATTTCTTCGGCCGCGCGCCTAGCACATTCGGTCGGCGCGTGCTGGTGAAGTTCGTTTTTGGAGCACGATGACCTTCGGCGTCCTCTTGTCGGTCCCATTGCGTTTCGCTTTCGCGATGGTCGACATCGCCGGCTTATCGATTAACAGTTGGTGGCCGTTCAAAGAAATTTTGCTCCCGAAAATTAAACTGAACTGCCGATCAGGCTTCCAGTTGTTTCCGCGTATCGGCAACGGAGCTCGGTGACACGTTGTTTCATAGTCTAACGATGCAGCTATTCGGGTCGCACGATTTCGCCGCCGTCTTTAGTGACTAGCGCTTTTAGCTTGTCAATGTCGATCGGCATCATCGAATGCACGGATCCTTCGGCCAGTGCATAGCGAAGTGCCTGCGTATTCGCGAACGTGGGAATCCCGTCCAGGTCTTGCGGTTTCGTCCAGGGTACCGACGTTTCAGTTTCCATGATCAGCAACGTGTTGGAGGTTCCGTCGCGGATGTCACGCATCTTGACGCCGTCGTCCGTACCGATAGCACCGGCGCCGTTGGCGATGCCTTGATAGTTGGCGTGACTGGTGGGTTGATCCTGTGGTGCGGTGGGGCTGCGATACATGCTTGGCATCTGATCCAGTAACTTCAAATTGGTTTCGCTGTCCCAAGGTTCGTCGAAGCGATATTGATTGAACAGATTCTCTTGTCCGATGTACGGCAATATCGCTACTCGCCAAGAGAACGGTTGAATTTGCGATTCGTCGTTGACGCCCCGCGAACCGTCTCGTTTGGTGCATGCCGAAGCGGGGAACTTTCGATAGTCGTAGTGGAAGTTGAGAAAACCAACGGCCAACCGTTTTAGGTTGTTGCTGGACTCGGCTTCATGAACGGCCGCTTGGGCTTTCGTGTGGGCGATCGAAACGCTTCGAATGGCGATTGCTTTGCCTTGCTCAATCAAAGTGAGAGCCTTGTACAGCTTGCCTCGAGCATCGGGATCGATTTCCAGCATCTTCGGGCTTGTTATCAGGCTCGAAACTTGTCGCAAGTCGCTGGGCATGTCGCCGATGCGTTCGATGACGTACTTTTCGTAGCCCGTTTCACCACCGATGCTCGACGACTGTGCGACAGGCGACGGGGCGATCCAGCTAAATTCGATTCGGTCGTCGGCAAGGAAACGGTAGGTCGCCGTTTCTTCCGGCGGCCCCCCTGGAACCGCGTTTTTCAGGACAATCTGTTTTGAATCGCCATCACTTAACGACATGCTCCCGGCTGCTAGAACCGAACGATCACTGGCGATCACAAACAGTGAATCATCACGCACGGAACGATCGAATGCGATGATCGAATGACTGGGCCCGGCGACGATTCGCCAAACGCCCTGGAACCGTTGGGGATCGGAAAGCGGTGGTTGCCGGTCTGCCGGCTTGGACAACGGTTCGACGAGTCCGCTGCCCAAAGCATCCATCAGGAACTTGATTTCTCCATCGCTAAACCGGCCCGAGATCGCGATGTCGCGTCCGACTTCCGACAGGATCGTTGGTGCCATGCGAATGCTGCCGTTGACGATGATCGCCAATTGCTGCTGCATGTTGTTACCCGTCAGAGCCCGCATTGCTTTTCCGGTCGGTTCGCTCAGCCTCAGTTCGACCCGTTCCCTACCTTGGGACTGAGCCGATTCAACTTGTTCGCGCAGGTCCGTTGCGGTGAACTTCAGTGATTCGGACTCGCGCACCAGGTGAAACGCTCGCCCATCCTTTTCGTAATTCTGTACGACCGTCACGTCCGGATCCACGGCGTACCATCGCAACCCGTCCTGGGCGATGGGCAGGTCGTCCGATGGCTCACCGTACTTGGCAACGTGCCGATCCGATTCAGCCTTTGACGCCAAAATCGCAAACGTCAGAAACGGTTCGCTAGAAGGAGCTTCGGTTTGCGATAGGGCGGATGGTTGAGTCGTCGCATCCGTCGTGTCCGGATGAATGCCGATCTCGCTTCCCTCCGGTGCATTCATGGTCACGACGGTTCCGTCAGGCGACTTGATGCGAATCAGAAAGCCTCCGCATAGGCCGACGAATAACCCGATAAAGCCTGCGGCGATTGCAACGAACCGGGGAACGGTTCGCCGCAACCAAGGCTGTGTCTTGGCCTGCGATCGAGAGTGCGATCCGCTTGCGGCGGCTTGATCGGGCGCAAGCGTTTCGGCATGTCGAATCAACGCACTTAGGTCGGCGTCGCTCGCAAACGGAGTCAGCTTTTCAGCGACTTGCATGGGAGTCTGTGGTCGTGACGTCGGATTTTTGGCCAACATGGATGTAACCAAATTCGACAGTCCGCGCGGCGCGTCGGGAAGCAGATCGCCGATCGTTGGCGGAGTCGAAGAAACGTGCGCGGTCATCTTTGCGAACGCCGTTGAGTGTTCGGGGCCGGCAAAGGGCGCGTGTCCGGTCAGCAATTTGAACAGCGTACAGCCGAGTGAGTAGATGTCGGCGCGAACGTCGACACTGCGGCTGTCGGTGACTTGTTCCGGTGCGATGTAGTCAGCCGTCCCCATCGCTTGCCCGGTGCCCGTCAATTCAGATGGCTCGTGAATGGTTTCTTGCAGTCGGGCCAGGCCCAAGTCCAGCAACTTCACCTCGCCGCCGCTTCTCAGCATGATGTTGGACGGTTTGACGTCGCGATGAACGAATCCTTGGTCGCTGGTGTATTGCAGTGCCATAGCAACTTGCCGGACAAGATCGCAGGCGTCTGCAGCGCTGATTGGTCCGGTCCGCGAGACCAATTGGGACAAGTCCATGCCGTCGATGAACTCCGTCACCAACACCGCCGTGCCGTCGATCTCGCGAGCATCATGAGCGGTGACGATGCCCGGATGACTCAGTCGTCCGACGGCCCGCATCTCGGCCTCGAATCGTTCCTTCATTCTGGCGTCGGCCAGGCGATGGTTGGCCAAGACCTTGATCGCAACCAGTCGCCCAAGTTTCGTGTGGCGGGCCAAATAAACGTTGCCCATGCCGCCCCGTCCGAGCGGTCGAACGATTTCGTATTCGCCGATCGAAACGGGAAAGGCGGGGATATCCGAAACCGTGGGTGATTGCGGGCGGCTGCCGATGGCACCCAAGGCCGCGATCACCGCGATCTGGCACTGGGGTTCGCTGGCCAAACCCGAATCGTCGTCGGGGGACCGGATGGCGTGGATCAGCGAGTCCTCGCCATCGCCGATCGTTTCCAATTCCGATTGGCAAACTTCACAATCACGAAGATGGTCCAGCAGCGAATCGCTGTCTTCTTCGGCCAATCGGCCCAGCGATAGGTCTCTGAGTCGTTCAATCGATGGGCATTCGGTGGCGGTCATCATGGCGTTCTCCGGGCTTGTTAGGGTAACTCACCAGGATGAACGCAGGCGTCTGACACGAATTGCTGATAAAATCTTTTTATGGACAAATCCGCTGCCCAAGACGATCATCCCACGCTGTCATCGATGTTGATCAGCGGCGTCAAGGAAATGGACGCCGAGAGTTGGAGTCGGCTGGTCAACACGTTTGGTCCGATCGTTTACCGGTGGTGTCGGACATCGGGGATCGCCCCGTCCGACGCGCCCGACGTGGTTCAAGAGGTGTTCGCGTCGGTCGCGCGAGGCATCGGCGATTTTCAACGACAAAAAGCCGAGGGTAGTTTCCGGTCGTGGCTGGCCACCATCACTCGCAATCGGGTTCGCGACCATTTCCGACGGTTGGCTAAGCGCGCGGCCGCCGAGGGACGCGCGACAGGCGGGGCCGAAGCGCTCGATCAGTTGCACCAAATCCGGCAGTTGCACCAAATCCAGGAAGAAGATTTGCTGGATTCAACGATCTGTCCGGCGTCGATCGAGAGCCCATTGATTCGACAAGTGTTGGCGTCCGTGGAATCGGAGTTTGAAGCGACGACATGGCAAGCGTTCTGGGCAACCGCCGTCGACCAACAACCCGCTTCGACGGTGGCAAGCACGTTGGGTTTGTCCGTCGCCAGTGTTTACCAGGCGAAGTCGCGAGTGCTGCGGCGGCTAAGAACGCGGATGGCCGAATTACCCGGGTAGGGTGTGACCCAAACCGGTGCCTAATCCGAAGAGGCTTCGGCGCGATTGTAGCGGCTATGGATGGCGGTCCAACTTCTTTTCCATTTGACCGGCTTCGAGTGCTGGCCCGCGTCACGTCGCGTCTCCGTTTGGCAGCGACTGACACCGCCCTGAAGAACGAATTCGTAGTTGCCTTCCTCGGTCAAGTGTTCGAGCGTGAACCGCATCCCGCCGCGCGGCAGCGATGCCGTTTCTTCGGCCGTCAACTGCAGCGTCCAGATTCCTTTGGGATCAAACTTGCACCGCTCGGGATCGGTAATCTCCACCGCGATCAGCCGGTCGACAACCTGGCTGTAGACACGAAACCGTGGAACGTGACCGGCCAAGTCAATCGGGGACCCACTTTCGCTGTCGGACAGTTCGAGCGCGATCTCACAAGACTTTCCCGGATCGATTTGGAACCACAGCGGAGGTCCTTCGTGGTTCGACATCAGCGGCTTCGCCTGAATCGCCATGGCATGACCCTTCAGTCGTGGCATTGGGTTGGGTAACAGATGTATCGGAACCGACCAGCCAATCAATCAGCAGCCGGGATCCGACACGTGGCTATCCCGATAAGCGAAAGGTGTGCCACCTACAACAACTTCGCGAAGAAACGGCAACCGGCAACGATCGGCCGGTAGGCCCCGTTGTTGGTTTAGAATGTTCCGTTATCCGCTGGGTGCGAAAAGCCGCTCGCCCAATGACCGGGCAGGCTGCCTCGCGAGTTAGCACCTGCGCACGTCGATCGCAGCGTTGATCATAGCGTTGATCCGCTCATACGGCCCGCGTCGATCTACTTCGACGTTTCGGTTGCTGTCGCCGATTTCGTGGTTGCCGGTGTCAATTGGCGTTTCGCCCATGCCGCGGCGCCCAGGACGCCGGCGTCGTCGCCCAGCTTGGCGGCTACGACATCAAAACGGTCTTTGTAGACGCTCATCACGTTGGCTTTAGCGGTTTTCTTGACCGTCGACACGATCAAGTCTTCCATCGCTTCGACCAATCCGCCACCCAATACGATTTTGTCGGGAGCTAGGATGTGGACGATATTGACGACCGCCAATCCGATCGTCTGGGAAGCTTCTTCGACCAGTCGCTTGATCGTTTTATCACCGTTTTCGATGGCTTCGGCGATCGCACCACTTCGAATTTCGGCCAGATCGGTGCCCACTTTTTTCGCCAAGTACGGGGCGTCGCCGCGGAAGGCGGCTTTGGCGGATTCCGCGGCGATCGTCAGCCGGCTGGCTTCCGATTCGACGGTGCCCGTCATCGCGATACCGCTGCCGCGATTGCTGCTGCTGATCCGTGTGTGGCCGATCTCCATGCAGCTGATGCCTGCACCTTGCAGGATTTTTCCTTCGTAAACACACCCGCCGCCGACGCCGGTGCCTGGGAAAATTCCGACGACGCATCGAGCACTCTTGGCGGCGCCGAATTCATATTCACCGTAGACGCCTGCGTCGACATCGTTAAGCACGACGACGGGGCAATCGAACTGCTTTTTCAAAAAGCTGCCAATGTCAACGTCGTCCCAGCCCAGATTGGGAGTCGTCAGGATCGAGCCTTTTTCGAGATCGATCGGTCCCGGGCAACCAATGCCGATGCCGGCGATCGCGTTCTTATCGAGGTTGTTTTCTTCCAACAGACGCGAAATGGTCGACACGATTCGCTGGGCTCCGTTGTCGGATCCCTCACGTCCGCGCGTTTTGCGACGGCGTCGGCCCAGTTCTTTCCACTGGCCGTCATAGGCGACCGTCAGCATCTTGGTGCCGCCCAGATCGAAGCCGATCCAAATATTTTTTTCGTTCTCGGCCATCAAACAACGGTTCCGAATGATGAAGGGGGATCGGCTGGGGTATGGTCGTCAACAGAAAATTTGTCGAGCAAACACGCACGCGAGTCAAACTTAGGATTTGGTCAGAGAAGACCGTAACCCTGCCACATCTTCAACCCACCTAGCCGCCATTGGAAAGCTCCAGTTGGTAAAAATGTTCGATTCCTAAAATAATCGGCACCCCTGGCGCATCTAGTATCAACGACGACTCAGCGATTATCGAATTGCCTGCCGAAAACTTCCCCCCCGATCCATCCGACGCGTCTCCGCGGGAACCTATTCCCACGGTGGGCCATCGTCGTCGATCCGGCACGGAGGTCGATGAGGATGCTTTTCGAGAGGTGTTTGAGGAGTCAACGCCAGGTTTGAGACGTTTTTTGGCGGGGAGATTGAAACAGACTTCGGACATCGACGACTGTTTGCAAGCCGTTTGTGTCGCAATGATCCAAAGTGGTTCTCGTGTCGTCCCGGCGGCTCGGAGGGCCTGGTTGTTTCGTGTTGCGGCCAATGAAGCATCGCAAGTTTGGCGTCGCCAAGGATCAACCGAAAAAATGATGTCGACGTACGGCCAAGCCGACTTCGTCGATGACGACCCAGCAATCCAAGCAATCCGAGACGAAACGCGACAGTTGGTGTGTGATGCGATCGGGCGGCTTCCTGCGGAGGAACGCGACGTCGTGTCGCTGAGGATGCAAGACAATTTAACTTTCCAACAGATCTCAAAACGACTCGGAATCCCTCTCGGGACGGCGTTGACGCGAATGCGACGGGCGCTCGAACGACTACGACATGAAATTCAGCCTGACGACCGATGAACTCGCAAGACCCAATGAACTCGCAAGACGCAATGAACGACCTGGCCAGCAAATCTGCCTATGAATTGATGAGTGACGATGATCAATGCAGCCTTTATTTGTTGGGCGAGCTATCGGCGTCGGATCGATCGACGTTTGAAGAACGCTTGGCGACATCTTCGGAGTTGTCGGATCGATTGATGCGCCACGCCGATTTAATATTGGCGGTCGCGGATTCGTCGATGGCGTCCGCGCCAGCGGCCGTCGTGACGCCGACGCGGGAGACTTCGCATCGGTCGTTGGTCGCCACAATCCTTGCGATCGCTGTCTGTTTAGCAGCGATCGTCACGGGAATTAAGATGCGGAACAGCGGCGCCAACGAGGAGCTTCAGATTGCCCAGGCTTGGGTCGACAACTTGACGTTCGTAAACGTGGCGGGTTCCGATCTTTCGGAATCCGATGTTGAGCGGGCGGTGGAGGATTCAGGTACCGAAGATTCGATGGATGCGGCACTCAGTTGGATGGTTGCGGCCGTTGCAGCCGAGGTTCGCATTCCCGCGGATAAGGCAACGATGCCAGCGTCGGTTTCGGAGTCACATGATGAAGGCTAGAAGTTCAGTCGCATTTCTCGTGTTGGCGGTGACGATGGCTTCGGTGGCTGTGGCAATCGAGCCGGTGAAAATCATTGGCCCCTTGGCCGAAAAGACCGCCACGACGACAACCAAACCGAACAAGTCGGCGTCCGCCGTTGCCCCCGACGTCGAGTCGAAGGTGTTAGAATTGGTCGACATTCATTTGCCCGAGTTGGGGACGATGTTGGACCGGCTTCGCGACGTTGATTCACGCCAGTACGAGCGTGCGATTCGCGACCTTGCCAAATGGGCTCGGCGACTTGATACCGCCCGAAAACGTGACACGGAACTGTATAAGATCGAGGTCAGCCTGTTGAAGGCGGAAAGCGCCGTTAACTTGCTGAGTGCGAAATTGAAGGTCCGCGACAACCCGGCGGATCGCAAATCACTTCGCGTCGCGATGGATCGTTTGCACGACGCCCGGCTGTCCCGCGCGAACTACGACGTCGATGTCATGAAGCAACGACTGCAGCGTGCGGAAACCGCCTTCGATTCGGCAAACGATCGATTTCAAGCGATCCAATCGAAAACGGCCGACGAACGCGAAGAAGAATACGTCGGTTTGCTTCGCAAAGTCGGCCGTAGACCTTGAAAGCTGATGATACCGAAACCCTGATCTAACCGCTCCGCTTCCCCGCCCCGCCCTGTTCTGGCGTCACCCGATTTCTCTGTCCCCTATGAAAATCATGCTTCAACCCTCCGAGCGATTTCGAATCATGTCAATCCGACCTGCGGCGTTGATGATGTTGGCTTGTGTGGCGGTCGCGGGCTGGTTCGGCTCGTACGTTGGTGCCGAACCCATCAAGCCGGCAGCGGCTCGCATCGACACACCGACAAGGTCGTCCGATGTCGCGGCTCCGCTGAGCGTTCGGTTTGCGGGCGACTCATCCGATGAAACTCCTGATTTTCAAAAGCATGTCGTGCCGCTGTTGGGCCGACTGGGTTGCAACGGACGCGCGTGCCACGGTTCGTTCCAGGGTCGCGGCGGGTTTCAATTGTCGTTGTTCGGTTACGATTTCAAGGCCGACCACACGGCGCTGTTGGACGAAGCGACGGGGCGCGTCGATGTTGATGATATCGACGAAAGCTTGATTCTCGCCAAGCCGCTTGATGCCGATCTGCACGAGGGTGGCAAGCGGTTCGATGAAGGCAGTTGGCAGCACCACGTGCTGCGACGCTGGGTTGAAACCGGTGCGATCTATGCGAACGACGAACCACAAACACTCAATCGTCTGGAAGTCATTCCATCGGAAGTACGATTCACCGGCGAGCAAGAAACACTTTCGGTCAAGGCGATCGCGCACTGGCAAGACGGTTCCAGCGAAGAGGTCACCGAATTGTGCCGGTTCAGTTCCAATGACGACTCGATTGCCGCCATCAACGATGAAGGGCTGCTCGCTGCAGGGCAAACCGGCGATACACATATCGTCGTTTACTATGACAATGCGGTTGTGCCGGTTCCAGTGATGCGAGCCGTTGGGCCGACGCCACTTTCGCCTTCAAAGTACGATCACCCCATCGACCAACTCGTCGCACAGAAACTGGACAAGCTTGGCATTCAACCGTCGGGCATTTGCACGGACGAAGAGTTCATACGTCGATCGTCGTTGGACATCACGGGCATTCTGCCGTCGGCGGACACCGTTCGCGAATTCTTGGATGACGCATCGCCAAACAAGAGAGAAGTCTTGATCGACGAGCTGCTCGATTCGCCCGGATACGCGGCGTGGTGGGCTACTCGCCTTTCGGACTGGACCGGAAACAGCGAAGAACAACTCAACAATGCGTTGCCGATTCGCAATGTGGCGAGCCAGTTGTGGTACGAATGGCTTCGCAAGCGGTTGGCCGAAAACGTCCCCTACGACGAACTGATCGAAGGCATCGTGACGGCGAACAACCGCCAGCCCGGCGAAGACTATCGCCAGTTTTGTGAGTCGATGACAAAAGCGTGTGCGCCCGGCGGCGAGAGTGAGTTTGCGGGCCGCGATGGGATGCCGCTTTACTGGGCACGACGCAACTTTCAAAAGCCCGAAGAGCGTGCGATCGGATTCGCCTACTCATTCTTAGGCGTGCGGATCGAATGCGCCCAATGCCACAAGCATCCGTTCGATCAATGGTCCAAGGATGACTTTGAACAGTTTTCGAAATTGTTCACCCCCATCCGCGTCAACGCCAATCAAGTCGCACCCGACGGCAAAGCCACGCGTGAAGAGTTGATGGCCACGATCACCGACGGCAAGAAGCTTGACAACGGTGCGCTTCGGAAGGCCGTTTACGAAGCGGCACGCAGTGGCGAGATCGTTCCGTTCGGTGAACTTTTGGTCAACACCAGGGGCCTTTCCGACCGGGCCGAAAAGGCGCGGGCTCGGGCGAAGAAAAAAGGCACCAAGGTACCGCCACTTAACATTCCAAGCGGCAAGATTCTGGGACAAGGCGAGCCACTGTTGCTCGACACGGATCCTCGTATCGCGCTGATGGATTGGCTGCGTTCGCCCGAGAATCCGTATTTCGCCAAAGCGATCGTTAATCGTGTTTGGAGCAACTATTTTGGCATCGGGATCGTTGATCCGTCCGACGACATGAACTTGGCGAATCCGCCAAGCAACGCACCCTTGTTGGATGAATTGGCAAAACAGTTCATCGCCAATGACTTCGACTTGCGTTGGTTGAACCGGACCATCGCGACCAGCCAAACGTACCAACGTAGCTCGGCGACGAATGCCACCAACGTTCGCGACCAAAGAAATTTTTCACGGCACGTGCCGCGTCGTTTACCGGCCGAAGTGGTTTACGATTCGGTCGTTTTGGCGACCGGATCGGACAAGCAAGCCGAACAGCTTCGCAGCGAGTTGGACGACATGGCCATCGCCGACGGAAAGCCTCGCCAACAAAACAAACAAGACTTTGCGTTGGAAGTGTTCGGCCAATCGATTCGAGAATCCAACTGCGATTGCGACCGCAGCGATTCGCCCAGCTTGCTGCAATCGATTTATCTGCGAAACGATTCCGACATGTATCGCCGTTTGGCCGACAAAGACGGTTGGGTGAACCAGGCTTGCAAGAGTTTGGGCGTCGCCGGTCCCGCCCAAAAGGTCGATCCTAAACAGGCCCTCGTCCTGCGTCGGGCGTTGGAGCAACAGAAGCAATTGATCGCTCACATCAAGTTGTTTGCGAACCAGCCCAATCAAAAACGCGTTAAGTTTGCCGCCCAATTACGCGGCGAGCACGATCGCCTAACAAAGAAGTTTAAGCAGTACAAGCTTCCGATTCCCCCGCTGGACGATTTGATGGCGGATCCCGATTCATGGAAGCCACTTGATGCAAACGACCAAGTCAATGGACCATCGACGTTAACGGTGGATCAACTTGTCGAAGAAGCGTACTTGCGAACGCTCAGTCGGTTCCCCGATTCGGACGAGACCCAAATTTCGGTCGACTTCATCAAAGAGTCTGAAATACCTTCGAATGGTTTGCAATCGCTGCTGTGGGCTTTGGTGAACACGAAAGAGTTCATCATCAGCCACTAGCGACGATGCTGCGAGCCGAGCCAATGTGCGAGACAATGTGCTCGCACGATTTTTACTTCCACCCTGCCCTGCCTTTCTGAGACCTTGCCATGAAGTTCAATCGTACTTGTGACGGAGTTAGTCGACGCGACATGTTGCGTGCCGGGACCCTTTCGGTCGGCGGGTTGTCGCTAAGCGGCTACATGAAACTTGCTGACGCTGGGCAAGTCACGCCCGGTAAAGCAACGCGGGCGATCTTCATCGAGCTTCCCGGTGGGCCATCTCACTTGGACACGTTCGACATGAAGCCGGACGCTCCCAGCGAGTTCCGTGGTTCGTTCAACCCGATCAAGACGAATGTTCCCGGCATCGAAATCTCCGAGCATCTGCCGAAGCTGGCCAAGTGTGCCGATAAGTTCGCGATCCTGCGAGGCGTCAGCCATACACTGGCCGCGCACCGATTGGGCCAAGAGTACGTCAACACGGGCAGCAAGCCGATCCCAGCGTTGGAATACCCCAGCTTCGGTGCCGTGCTGGCCAAGGAGCAACCCAGTGCACCTGAGATTCCAAGCCAAGTTGCGATTCCCAAGGTTTCGCAGGGACCAGGCTTCTTGGGCATCCGTTACGCGGCGCTGGAAACCAACTCGACACCCAATTTCGGGCAACCCTATTCGGTCCGCGGCATCTCGCTTCCCGGCGGGATCGGCGTCGACGAAGTGAAGCGTCGCCAAACGTTGCTGTCGAAACTGGATCGCCGATTCGCTGACTTGGAAAAAGACGACCAACTGCTGGACGGATTGGATCGATTCGGCGAGCAAGCGTATTCGATGATCACGTCTCCGCTGGCTCGACAAGCCTTTGACATCAGCAAAGAACCGGCCAGCTTCGCCAGCCAGTTTGGCGAGTCATCGTTCGGCCAAAGCTGTTTGTTGGCGTTGCGGTTGGTGGAATCGGGTGTGCGTTTGGTCAGTTTGCAATTGGGCGGCTGGGATACGCACACGGATAACTGGACCAAGTTAAAGGACAACAATCTGCCGAAGCTGGACGAAGGTTTGGCCGGTTTGTTGGTCGGTTTGGAACAACGCGGCATGTTGGAATCCACCGCGATCTATGTCACGGGTGAATTCGGACGGACGCCGAAAATCAATAGCCGAAGTGCCGAAGGTGGCCGCGACCATTACCCGCGTTGCATGTTCATGCTGATGGCCGGCGGCGGTGTACGGGGCGGCCAAGTGATCGGCGAAAGCGACGATACCGCCGCAGGACCGCGACACGAAGCAATCACGCCCGACGATGTCGCGGCCAGCTTCTATCACAACCTGGGCATCGATCCGTCGTTGGAATACGACAGCAATACGGGTCGGCCGATCACGTTGGTGCGTGACGGCAAGGTGATCAACCAGCTGTTTTCGTAATCAACGAAAGTCGACCTCGCGACGGCCAAACGTGTTTAGAATGGGTGGACAGTCAATTGTTGGCTGTCCGCCCTATTTTTTTAAACACTGTCCCCGCTGCCGACTTGTCGATGACCCCTTCTGAAGCGAGCTCTCCGTCCCGTTGTGATGCTGTTGTGATTGGGGGCGGCCCCATAGGAATTGAAACGGCGATCGCGTTGAATGCCGCCAAGATCGAGTGTCGCGTGTTGGAAGCCGGTTCGATCGGTCACACGATATCTTGGTGGGCGCCGCAAACCCGTTGGTTCAGCAGCAACGATCGCATCTCCATCGCAGGTGTCCCGCTTCAAACGATCGACCAAAACAAAGCCACACGCGAAGAGTATCTGAACTACCTGCGTTCGGTCGTCCAACAGTTTCGTGTGCCGATCACGTCTTTCACTCGCGTCATTTCGGTCGATCGAGGCGACGACAATGATTGGTTGGTCCGAACCGTCGCGAGTCATCACGCCGATTCGGAATCGTCGCACCCCGTCGACCAACCCGCGACGGTCCAAACGATTCTCGCTTCGAATGTCGTGTTGGCGATCGGCGGTACCGATCGGCCCAATCGTTTGGGTGTCGAGGGCGAGGAATTGCCGATGGTCGACGGTTACCTTCGTGAGCCTCATCGGTACCACGGCCGCCGGGTTTTGATCGTCGGCGGCCGTAATAGTGCTGTCGAGGCCGCGATTCGGCTGCACCGGGTGGGAGCCAAGGTGACGCTTTGCTACCACGGTCCATCGCTGCCGACGGAAAGCATCAAGTATTGGTTACGGCCGGAGATCGAAGGCTTGGTCCGCAGCGGCGCGATCGAGGCGGCTTTCGGATCTCGCGTCGTTAAGATCGAGCCGGGTTGCGTCGTGCTGAACCAAATCGGCGAAGACGGATCGGTCCAGCGAGTTTCGGTAGCCGTCGACGATGTTTTGACGCTGATCGGATACCAGCAAGATAAGTCACTGTTCAAACAAATGGGGATCCCGCTTAGCGGACCGGCACTGGCTCCGGTCTTCAATCCGGTGACGATGGAAACGGACTTACCCGGCATCTATGTTGCCGGCACTGCGATTGGTGGAACGCAAAGCAGCAAGTACCAAATCTTTCTTGAGAATTGCCACGACCATTCGACAAAGATTGCCAAGGATATTGTCGCGAAGCGAAGTCGCGAGGGGCAAACAGCGGCTGGTGAAGGGACCGACACGTCGGCCGCGGATCGCCAACTGGCCCGGCAAATTGAGCTCAGCCCGGAAAGCTGAACTGGGAACTAGAAAAGCGGCCGGTCTAAGCTGGGCGCAAAAAAGAAGGGCCATGGTGAAGCCCTCCCTGCCTCACCATGGCCCATCAATGCTGGAACGATGGCACCGATCGTTCCACCCTCCCAATCCATGGTACCCGTGACATCGGCATTTGAGCCGGGGCACCTGAAATCGAATTGGTCTTGAGGGTGGATTTTCTTGGAACGACCCAAAATGGAGGCTGCAGGTGAGGCGATTTGCAACTATCGGTCGCAGCCGGTATCGCAGGGGCTGTCACAAGCCTTGTCGCAACCTGCACATCCTCCGCAACCGGTACGGCCGCACGGCGCCAGCAACTCGCCACACGACCGCGACTTGTTAAAGCAGTCACACGTGCCATGGCTGTGG
Source organism: Rubripirellula tenax (assembly GCF_007860125.1). Classification (NCBI taxonomy): domain Bacteria; kingdom Pseudomonadati; phylum Planctomycetota; class Planctomycetia; order Pirellulales; family Pirellulaceae; genus Rubripirellula; species Rubripirellula tenax. The sequence goes on along the minus strand of NZ_SJPW01000002.1, from coordinate 1,197,434 downwards.
GCGTGAACCCGTCCGCATGGACGGCTGTAGTTGTCCCAAACGTTGGTGTTGCATTTCTCGCTTCGGAAGTACTGGATGAACGACGATGAGGGAAGATTCGGAGCCCTGTGCGGCGTGCAATCGATCACCGTCTCGTTGCCGCGGTTCCCGCAACCGCCGCACCCGCAGTTTCCCCCGGCACAGGTGGGGGAATCGCAGCCTGCGGCCCGATGTCGTCCGAGTCCAACGGATTGGGCGGCGACGCGATTGCCGCTGGATTCGAACTCTTGAACCGCGAATGCGGTGTTCAGGTCGATATCCGTTGGTCCGCTCGAGCGGTTGTTCGCCACGAAGGGATCGCGAAGTGATGCCTGAGGAACTGGCAACGCGAACGATTGGGGGACAGGCCTCAGTTCTTTCGCGACTTCGCGGGCTGCGACTTCTAAGCCGTTCGACGTTGGGAATTCAAGCGAACGTTGGGGCGAGTTGAGCGAAGGCAATTCGGATCGCATTTCCGCTGCCGAAGGCGGGGCGTCACCGAAACTCAAGTCGGCCAGCAACGCGCTGAAATCATTCTTGGCGGATGCGGTGGACGCCAGCGTCGTGGCGACGACAAGAGCGATGGAAAGTGCGGAGATTCGCATGGTACGACTTCCTTGTTCTAAGCGGTTTTGGGGGGCTGATTGGGAACCTACCCAGCCCTCGGTTTCCTTGCCGATCCGAATGTTTCGTCCGACGCTAACCATCAGGTGGGTGGCCGAGTGACAGGATTCCCGTGCTTGAACAAGACAGTGCTTGCGTCGGATGACAGGACCCGTCGAGCGGCCATGGTTGATGAACCACGGAAGCATTGCCGCGCCGTCAATAGGTGGCAAGAAATTGCTGCGGTCTTTTTCAGATTTCGCCCAACGCCGTCTGGCAGAATCCTAGCAATCCCATTCGATTCGCTAATCGACAAACTCTACCGAGTCGTCGCGTTGGTCACGTGATGACGTTCAACGGCGCCGGCGGGATTCGTCGATTCGAATTCGACAACAAGTGACGTCAGTTGACGACGTCCAGCAACGCAGCTCGAACTTCTTCTTGACGCTTCGAGTCGATCAACTTCGAACCGTCGATTTCCGAAACATAAAAAACGTCGGCGACTTGATCCAAGTGCGTGTCAATTTTGGCGAACGACAACACCAGTCGTTTCTCGGCCAGCGCCGATGCGATGCGGTAGAGCAAGCCGACTTCGTCGTACGCAAAGAAAGAAACGATCGTGTATCGATCGACCGTGTCGTTGTCAAAGACCACTTTCGTGGGCAACACCTGGACTTGGTTCGGTTCGATGACGGTGCTGGGTTTCCATCGCGAACGATACGCGGGCAGGGGTGCATCCGGCACGTCCAGCAATCTACACACACGATCACTGACTTCGCTGGTTCGATGATTCGACGCGGGGCCGTCGGGCGATTGTGGATCTAAAACCCAGAAGTGATCCCACGCATAATCGCCCACCATTTCGATCTGCGCTCGCATGATCGTCAAGTCGCTCGTCGCCAGCGCTCCGGTCGCGCGTGCAAACGTTCCGATCGAGTGTTTGTCTTCACGCCGAATCACGGTGTAAAGCATCGCCTTGAAGCTGTCGTCGAAACGGCACAAGCAAATCGTCTTGCTGTCTCGATCCGACCGATCCGCAACGGCCATGATCTCGTTGGCCAGGTCCTGCGGTTCACACCGACTTAGCAGTGATAGCGGAATCTGTTCAAGCAGTTCGGTTGCGATCGGTGAAGCGGAGCGAGTCGATAGTTCTTTGGAAACCCTCTCACGAGTCGATTCGATTTCGGGATCATTGGGGCTGCCGGGCAAGTCGCCGGAATCGAAGTAGCGGCGTGTCCGCTTGTAAAGGTCTTCGATCAGATTCATTTTCCAATCCGTCGCGACACCCGGCCCCACCGAAATCAAGTCCGCGACCGAGTGAACGACCAGCAGTTCCAATCGACGAATGGAACCGACTTCTGCGGCGAACGACAGCACGATCTCGGGATCACTCAAGTCGTGGCGAAACGCGGCGACGTTAACGGCCAAGTGTTTCAGCACCAACCATTCCAGGGTTTCCGCAGTGGCCGAATCAAGATTCAATCGCTTGGCCGTGTCACGGGCAATTCGGGCGCCGACGATGCAGTGATCTTCTTCGTAGCCTTTGCCGATATCATGAATCAACAACGCCAGGTGCAAGAGTCGCTTGTCGTCGATCCGTCGATAGCGACGGCCCATACCGCCGGGATCGTCTTGCATATTGGTCGCTGCTTCGACCGCAAGAAAGCTGTGCGCGTCGACGGTGTACTTGTGATAAGCGTTGAACTGCAGCAAGCCTCGCATCCGCCGGAACTCGGGGATCAACTGTTCGATGATTCTCAGCTCGTGAAGTCGCCTCAGCAGTGGTGCCAGTCGACCGGGATTGCTTAGCAGCGACAAGAATGCTTCGATCGTTTCCGGTTTCGGTTGAGTCGGGGATCGGTCCTGCATCGCCAATCGAATCGCTTGCCAGGTATGGTGCGAAATGCGTCGGTTATGCTGATTCGCCAAGCTCATCAACCGCAGGACTTCCGGCAAGCTTTGCGAGAACGATGGCAAGCGGTCTTCGCGAACCCAAATGTGTGCAGGGCCCATTCGAATCTTTTCATCGATCTTGCGAGAAAAGACACGTTCATAGACGCGATGCAACCACGGTCGGCTGTCTGCGTCATCGGCAAAATAGGACGACGCGTATCGAACATTGCGCGCCTTATCAAAGTAGTCCTGCATGAACTGTTCGACGGGCAAGACTCCTTCGGTTCCGGCGTAACCCCAGGTTTGGGCAATCTCCATTTGCGTCGCGCGGTCCAGTACGTCTTGGCCTTTGCCTTCGCGAAAATGCAGTTCGTTGCGCAAACGCAGCATGAACGCAAACGCTTGGCGAACATTTCGGTAATCGTCCTCGGGCAGCGCACCCAGCCGAAGCAATCGATCCAGATCGGTTTCGCCGTAACGGGCAAACCCGATCCATCGAATCAGCTGGATGTCGCGCAGCGCGCCTCGCGAACGTTTGACGTTCGGCCGAAGCAAGTACGTTGTCTCGCCCCACTTGGCCCGTTCTTCGCGCCGGGCGGCAACGATGTCACGGATGATCTGCTTGCTGCGTCGCATCGCTCCATGCCGAAACGCATCAAAGTAATTTTTGTACAACTGCAAGCTGCCCGCCAACAAACGTGACTCGGCCAGCGACGTGAAGACGATCGGGTCCGTCCAGGACATGCTGCACGCTTCGGCAGCCGAGCGGATGGAAAGTCCCGGCGTGATGCCTGAATCGCTGAGGTCACGAGTCAGATTACCCGCTATCTTTGTCGCGAGGCTTTCGGAACGTGGCGTTGTTAGAAGCATCAGGTCGGCGTCGGAGTACGGCGCCAAATCACGCCGCCCGAAACCTCCGTGCGCGATCAAGCACAAACCGCCCAGCCGATCATCGGTTGCAAATTCGCGAGTCGCTTCGTTCCACACATCCAGCACGACGTCGTCGTACAAATCAGCCAGCAGGGTCGAGATCTGTGTCCCAGGCGACCCGCTGCGATGTTGCTGGTGTGCTTTCTCGCGACCCTCGCGAAGCAATTCGCGACAGCGCAGTACGATCGGTCGCATGGACATGTTGGGCCTTTGGCACTGCTGCTAAGAATCAACGCTCCGGCGCAGCACGCGAAATACGCGCAGTGCACGAAAGGCTGATTAGAGCGCGTCCTCGCCCCGTTCACCGGTTCGGATGCGGATCGAATCTTCCAAGTTCGTCACGAAGATTTTACCGTCGCCGATCTGGCCGGTTTGAGCCGTCTGCAGAATCGTGTCGATGACCGTTTGAAGGTTTTCGTCAGTGCAGACGACTTCGATTTTCACTTTGGGAACGAAGTCGATCGCATACTCGGTCCCGCGATAGATTTCGGTATGACCTTTTTGGCGCCCAAAGCCACGCACTTCGCTGACCGTCATGCCGTGAATGCCCTGATCGGTTAGGGCATTCTTCACGTCCTCGAGCTTAAAGTGACGGACAATGGCTTCGACTTTCTTCACGATCGTACCTCGGTCGGTGGCGTTTGATCTATCGGTTTGGATAATCACAGGTGGTGTCCTGCATTGTACACCTCAATTCGGGTTGATCTAGCGGGCTGATCCACCACTGCGTGGTGGAAAAACCCAGTATTTCCAGTTACCGGTGCGGCCCGCGATCAAGTTGGGCGAATCCACTGGACTTCTTCGATCCCCGCGTTGTGGTTCACCGCCCGAGTCAGGACGAACAAAAGGTCGCTCAACCGATTCAGATAGACAATCAACTCTTCCGAAATTTGAGTCTCGTGATGCCGGACCAACGTGACGACTCGCCGTTCCGCACGGCGGCAAATCGACCGGGCCAAGTGCAGGGTCACCGATCCGGCGTGTCCGGCCGGCAGAATAAAGTGCTTCAGCGGCGGCAGATTCTTTTCGTGATGATCGATCCATTGCTCCAGTCGTTCAATGTGACCCGTGGTGATGATTCGCATCTGAAACGCATCCGGATCCGGTGTCGCCAACTCGGCGCCGATCGAAAACAGTTCGTGCTGGATTTGGGACAATTGCTCGTCAATCTCGCTTCCGACGCCCGCTGCTCGAGCCATTCCGATCGCAGCGTTGAGTTCATCGACTGTGCCATAAGATTCGATCCGGTCATCATCCTTCGACACACGAGGCCCACCGAACAACCCGGTACTGCCAGTGTCACCGGTTCGCGTATAAATTTTCATTGCACTAGATTTGGATCGAGGGAGGGTCGCGAAAGTTTGGACATGTTGGTGTCATGATTCCAGCGCGGCAAGCGGATGGATGGGGCCGACATTTCGAAAGGCGGGATTTGATGAAGAAAATCGTTGGCGAAGCGGTTCGAGCGGCAGGGATTTTACTGTTTTCCGACTCGGAATCGCCAAGCCATTTTCTGTTGATGCGTCACCGTGATCGCTGGGACTTGCCCAAAGGCCACTGCGAGAAGGGCGAGTCGTTCAAGCAAGCCGCGATTCGCGAAACCGAGGAAGAAACGGGCATCCCAGCAACGGATATCGAATTAGAAAACGATTTTCACTTCGATCTTCGATATCCCGTCACCTACAAGCGGCATGGCGACGTGGTTTTCGACAAGCACGTTCGTTACTTCATCGGCTATGTCACCGGACAGCCGTCGCTAACGCTGACCGAGCACGAATCGGCTGAGTGGTTCCAATGGAAGTCTCCACCCGAACCCGTCCAGGCCGAAACGATTGATCCGCTCCTTGCCGCCGCCGCGGGATTCCTGGCCAATCAACGCCCCCAATGATGTACCTCTGTCGGCTGTTTCTGGACTACCTAACATGTACGCATGTTTCAGTTTGGGAGATTTAGGGCTTATTTGGTGAGTGGGTAGTTGACGTGGCATTTTACGAGAGTTATCACCAGAGTCGTAGATTTCAAAGGCTCATTCTGGGGGGATAAGATGATGAAGAAGTGGTTCAGGGTTTTAGCTTTGGGGATGACTTCCCTGCTGTTCATCGGCGGATCGGTCGACGCAGGTGTGATTCGCTCGGGTTTCGACTCAACTGATCAATTCCGAAATGATGACGGTTTCGAAGGTCCAGTCGCGATTGGCTTCGACATCAACTTTTTTGGGCAAACATTCAACTCCTTGTTTGTTAACACGAACGGAAACGTCACGTTCGACTCCGGTTTCTCAACTTTCACGCCGTCGGGTATCACGGGCGCGGGAGATGCAGGTTCGGGGCCGATCATCGCACCGTTCTTTGCCGACGTTGATACACTGAGTGTGGGCGAACCCGTTCGATATGGCACGGGAACCGTTGATGGGCGGGCAGCCTTTGGTGTGAACTGGGTCGATGTGGCAGCCTTTCCATCAGTGGAGCCGCTGAATCGATTTCAACTTGTGTTGACAGATCGCTCAGACATCCGAGCCGGTGACTTTGATATAGAGTTCAACTATGAACAAATTCTTTGGGAGTTGGGAACGGCAAGTGGCGGGGTATCGGCTTCCGTGGGTTACTCCAACGCCGCCGGATCGTTTTTCCAGCTTGACGGTTCATTGGTCAACGGAGCGTTCTTGGATGACAACTTGACGACCGGCTTGATCAACAACAGCCTCAATAGCCCTGAGTTGGGCCGATACCTTTTCGAAGCTCGTAACGGAAACGTCGGCAACCCGGGCGGAACCGTTCCCGAACCGTCAACTCTGGCGATTTTCGCAGTGATGGGTCTGATCGGTTGTCGGCGACTTCGCCGGTCTCGCGATCGAACGAAGTCCGCCTAGCCGTGGCGATCTTGCAGATCAAGGTGATTCCAGCGTCCCGTCAGGGCATGTCCTGACGGGTCGGTGTCGGCTTGGACTCGATCCATGTCGTGCATCAGTCGTTCGCATACTGGGCACGCAAGACGCGGATTTCAATTCGGCTGATCGAATTGAACAGCGGCACAAACGCCGAGTACTCGTTGCCGGCGGCTAAATCCGTCGTCGCAAACATCAATCGATCGGCCGCTGCAACATCGCCCTCGGATGCGTCCAGATGGATCCATTGTTCATCCACGAACGCCAAAGTCCATGGATGGAAAACCATTCGGTCCGGTGAATCGTCAGCGTACTTCATCCCGATTGCCAATCGAGCGGGGATCTTTTGCGATCGCAGCAGCGCCACCAGAAAGATCGATTTCCCCAGTCGATCACCGATGGCATCGTTGGCAACGCTACTGGCGCGAACCAGGCCGCTGGGCAGTTTTCGATCGTCGATCAGCGACTGGGTGGTTCGGGTCAGTTCGATCGCAATCTCGGTCGGCGTCAGTTGTCGTGTTCCAATCGCCGCGGTCGCATAGCGTTGAATAAGCGATGCGTTGGAATCCACCAATGCGTTCGGTTCAAAGTCGCCCGGTTGTGGAGCCAGCGTAGCCGTTCGAAATCCTTTGATGGTCGATTCATCGAGACGGCTGATAAGCACCTGAATCGTTCCATCATCCGCGTCTCGAACCATTTGGCCCGGCATCGCCTCGACGCCCATCGTCAGCCCCTCGGATGCGGCTTTCGCCGTCGGCGAGACCGTGATGGCCAACCGAATCGATTCGCTCGGTCGCTCGAAGGTCCCCGACACGGGAATCGCAACCAGATCATTCAAACTGCGAAAGGCTGCCTTTGCCGCCGCAGCGTCTGATCGATAGCCGACGAACTGCATGCCCTGTGAAACACTGCGAAGGATGTTTCCCTCATCGTCCGTCCAGACGGTGGAATAGATTGGATTCTGGCCATCGACTTGGATTTCAAAATTGATTTCATTCAATTGGGCAAGCGTTTGATCCGCATTCGGTACTGACGCGGTGCCACTGCATCGCAGCCGCGCCGTTGCCAGTTCGAATTGCCCCGGCATCAGCATACGCAGATTCCGCGTCTCGCCCCGCCGGGTCATCGGCTTGGCTCGCAGCGACTGTTCGATTGCAACCAGTCCACGGTAACTATCGGACCAAGTGACCGTCTTACTTGTCTTTTGGGTTCCCCGGACGGTCTCAACTTTCAGTTGCTCGCCATTCACGATTCCGACGGTTCGTGTCACGACCGGACCGACGTGCAGTTCACTTTCGAATCGAATGAGCTGGCCGTCGCGGTTCTCGTAACTGGTTTGCATCAAGCGCTGAAGCGTTCGGGCCTTGCCTTGATTGACGAAGAGTACATTGTCCAAGTCGTAACGCACCTGTTCCTCGTCGATCGCTTCGGCCATCAAGTGGTTGTATCCGACGGGGCTATCGCTGATTGAGTAGATGTCCCAGGCATGCCAGTCGCCCTCGAAAGCGCCGACGGGCAACTCGTAGCCATCTTCTTCGGTGGAGACTTCCGCTGCCGCAGAATCACCGAGGGGGCTGAGTTGGGGAGTCACATCATCATCGAATTCGGCAACATCAGCGGGGACCAATGGCGGCCGCGCCGGAATATCGCATCCGGCGATATGGAACAAGATCGCCGTTGCGAAAAGAAAAACGATCGTTGGACCCGCCAGGGGATAGGTCCAAGTCCGGGCTCGAATCGGAGCGGCGATCTGGCGAACGGGAGTTTGCGAAACCGGCATAAGAAAGTTACGGCGAAGGGATTCGGATCGAAGAGGGCGACAGTGATGCATTCCATCAGAACGCGAATGAACACGTTGCGGTCCGCGAATTATAGCCGAGCGATTGGTTTGGATAATCAAGTTTGTCCAACGCGACATCGGATCGAACACAATGATGCGAAAAATCAACCGACCTGGGCGTTTTCGCACCCATTTTGGCACGACGGTTTATGCCGACGATAACGATTGAATCAATGGGGCTGGATTTTCGGGGCTCGATCTGATCGCTGGGAGTGCTTTGTTCACTTCCGGATTCGCGGGCCGTGAAATTGACCTAGCGTTGTTTGTAGATGATCGACCGCGAGGTTGATGAGACCGGGGCACATCGGTCTCAACGTACCAAACTCCAAGGCAACGACACCGGACTCCACCATGGGTTTTCTGAAACGCATCCTTCGCGGCGGCGCAACCGAGGAATCGCTTCGCAATGTTTCGGACGGAAGCTTCGAAACGCTGACCGACGAAGAGCTGCAAGCTCACATGGGCATCCGTACCTACGGTGTGTTCGAACTGACCGATGCGATTCGGCCGTCCTACGATCTGCGGATTGTGCCTCGTCAAGGTTTCCGCCACGACGAATACGTCGACGAAGCCAGTGATACAAAGACACCCGTCATCATGGCCTCGGCGACTCGCGAGTCGTTGATGGACTTGTTCTTGGACATGATCGAACCGCTCGGTGAAGTCGTCGATGTCGTTCTGGAAACCAGCCACCGCGCCGGTTCGGGTCACGACGACCTGTATCGGGAACACATCGACATGCCAGTTCTCAAGAGCATCTTGCTTGAATTCGAGGACCTGCTTCTCAACGATGGTTGCACCGGAATCGCAGTGATCAACCCCAGCAAGCGTCAAGAAGTTCAACTGGATGAACACAAGTTGCTAATCGCTTACGGCGAACCACTCAAAGCGTTTGAGTCCGTTCTGATCAGCGGCGATGTATACCCCGAACAAGATATTCGCTTCATCACCGAAGCCGAACATGTTCACAGCAGCAACGAACGTCTCTATGACCAGTTCAATGTGTTGAAGAATCGTTTGGGCATGGACGGCGAAGAGTTTGCCGGTTCAAGCTGGTAACGACTGAATTGTCGACCGACGACCCGGCGGCGAACCGCAGTGCGGTCTGAACCGGTCGACATTGCTGCGATTGTCTGCCAACATTGCCGATGCGGAACAATGCTTCCCAGTTTTGCATTCTCCGAACCTTCCATCGGTACGTTTCATGATTTTGGTAATCAGCTCGTCGCTTCACCCCGATAGCCGCAGCCGCATTCTGGCTCGCGCCTGCGTTGACCGACTCGCCGAAATTGGCGAGCCAACCGAATTGTTTGATTTGGCGGTCACGACGCTTCCCCCCTGCGACGGGGCGTCAGCTTACGGCGATGCCAACGTCCAAGACCTGTCGAAACGGATTCAAGCGGCGGATGGAATTTTGATCGCTTCGGGCGTCTACAACTATGACGTGAACGCGGCAGCGAAAAACGCCGTCGAGTTGACGGGCAAAGCGTGGACCGGAAAAGTCGTCGGGTTGATGCTGGCCGCGGGTGGCCAAGGCAGCTACATGTCGGCGATGGGGCTGGCTAACAGTCTGATGTTGGACTTTCGCTGCGTGATCGTCCCCCGTTTTATCTACGCCACCGGCGAATCGTTCGAGGGCCAATCGCTGGCCGACGAATCCATTCAAGACCGCGTCAATACATTGGTCGAAGAAACGGTCCGCATGGCCAAGTCGCTCGCGACTTAGGGAAACGCTCCATCCGCATCGAACGCCTGCACCAAATCGCCTGACGGCCTCCAAGTGACTCAATGAAAAGATTCAGGCTTGGCGGACGCCAGGTCCATAACTTCATTTGACCACCAGGGCACGTCGTTGTGCCTGACGGGATCCGCTGGTGATTCCTGCGTCGACAAGCGGCACCCATGGTTTTATGGCTTCCAAGTTTTGGCATATCCGGCGCTGCTCGCTGTTCGATCATCTGGATCCGTCCCAGTGGGAATTGCTCGAGCGCGGCGCGCGATTGAAGTCGTTCGCCGCTCGTGAATGCGTGTACTTGCCGTCTGACGCATCCCGGAACGTCTATTTTTTGCATGAAGGCCGAATTCGCTTATCGTCCGCGACGCCCGACGGCAAGCTTGCGATTCTGGGGTTTATAGAACCCGGTGAAGTCTTTGGCGAATTGGCGCTGGTCGATACCGGATCGCGGGACGAGCGGGCCGAGTCAGTCACCAGGTCGACGGTCGTGATGTTGTCGGGCGAGAGTCTTGCCGATCTGATGGAAAAGACCGCATCGCTTACGATTCGCATCAACCGAATGATGGGACTGAGACGAAAACGGGTCGAGCGGCGGCTTCGCGGGATGCTGTTTCGGTCCAATCGCGAGCGGCTGACGATGCTGTTGGTCGATTTGGTCGAACAATACGGAATCGATGATCCCGATGGCATTCGCATCACCATTCGATTGTCGCACCAAGACTTGGCTTCGTTGATCGGCGCGACACGCGAATCGGTCAGCTACTTGTTGGGCGATCTGCAAGCCGAAGGGATCATCCGATACGGCCGTCAATGGATCGTGGTCCGAGACAAGTGCCGCCTAGAAACTGAAACCGATCAACCGCGAACCAATAAAAAACTGAATGGATGTGAGTAAGATCACAGAGCGTTCATGGTCGCAACGTCGATAAAAGACGCATCGAAGGAAATCTGCTATGAAACAATCATCCAACCACGAAGACGCTTGGGCACCGTGCCCGCCCGGCTTGTTGAGCGAGAAAGCATCGTCGGTCAATCGTCAGCGTCGAGCACGGCGTGTCATCATTGCCGGCGTCGTAGCCACGGTCGGATTGGCCGCGATCAGCCGGATGGTAGTGCCGGATGCATCGGGAATCCCCGGCGATCGAAACGACGGAGGGATCCTGTGCAGCGAACTTCGCAAACGCTTGCCGCAGTACCGGACGCGGGAACTCGACGAGTCGACAACGGAGAAGATCGACGCGCATTTGCGAACCTGTCCGTTCTGTCGATCTTACGTCGTGCGGCCGGAAGCTTCGCCGTTGGCTTAGTGATGATCCGAGAATCCCTAGCCCAACGGCGTTTGCTTTGACATGAAGCGGCATGCTTTCGCGTTGGCGATTCTTGCTAGAGCTTCGCCGTCTGGCGTCGTTTGCGATAACTTCGAACACCCAATCCGACACAGCAAACAACGCCTGCCAAGACTGAGGAGGGTTCCGGCACCGCTGTTACCGAACTGAAGCTGACGCGGAAAATCTCGGTTCCGGCCGTGATCGACGAGCTGTCAAACACGTAACCGGCGGCCGTCGTCAGTCCGTTATAAGTCGCCAGTTCTGCGAAATCGAACGCGACCACGCCGCCTTCTTCGACTCGCAAGTCGTTCATGCTGCCCTGCAAAAACGCCGCGTTCCCGGCGATGGCGACTTCCGAATTTGCATCCCAAATGCTGCTGCCGGTTTGCAGGATCGACGTTGTCGTTAACGCGCCGTTGCTGTCAAACAACCCCAGCGGGCTGTCGTTGCCAAGGAACAAGTCGTTGCTGGGCACGACCATGTTGGCGAACGTAAAGAAGCCCTGCGAATTGGTGTCGATCCGAAACGTAGCCGTCGCCGTGTTGGACAAGCCGCCAGCGTTGCCCGATGGGACGGCGGGACCACCAGCGGCGATGGTGCCGGTGGCGGCGTTGGGATCGGCTGCCGTGACGGCCGGAAACCAAGCGTTTCCGGATCCACCTTCGGCAATCGACTTGATCGCCTCGCCAGCCGTTTCGCCGTTGTTGAACGGATCAAACGACCCGTTATGAAAGGCTACCCGCGTCGGCGCAAAGCTAACGCTGTTCGTTGGGGCCAGGTTTTCGATCGTGACGGTCAAATCAACAATCGCCGCGTTGGCGGTCGAAGGGATTGCCGGCACACAAAGCAGGGTCAAACCGGCCATCAAGCCAGAAAAACGGGAAACGAGCATCACAGGCGACCTTTCATAAGTCGAATCGAATTGCGGATTGCGGACACGCAGCCGCCATCACTTTCGCCGAGTATGAGTCGGGTCCCGATTCGGCTCTGTGACCTACCACACAGAGGCCGAAATGATTCGTTAGATTCCAGAACTAGCTGCCCGCCGCCGTCGATCCGTAAAGTTTCTCGGCTGCAATGAATGCTTCTACAGGACGGGGAACCCGGTAGCGGATACTTTTCCCGTTCGCCCGTCGCTGGCGAAGGTCGCTGCTGGAAACCTCGATGACGGGCATCGCGATCACGTGGTGTCCGGCCGAGTTGCCATCCGAAAACGGATCCAACACAGCAAAATCGATTGGCGGATCACCGCCGCGCTGGACAACTGCCACTTCGACCATCGTCAGCAAACGGGCCGGCTGGTGCCATCGATCAAAACTGGCCAGCGAGTCGCTGCCAATGATCAAGAAGTACTGATCGGACGGGCTCTCGGCTTTCATCTCAGCGATTGTGTCCACTGTATAGCTGACGTCGCCGCGAAGGATTTCGCGATCATCGATCGCAAAATTCGAGTTCCCTGAAATGGCCAAACGCAGCATCTGAAGACGATCTTCGTTGCTTGCGACCGGTCCGCTGGGTTTCAGCGGTGATGTCGCCGCGGGTATCCAACGCACTTCATCCAGTGAAAGCGATTCCCGTGCCGCTTCGGCGATCCAAAGGTGGCCGACGTGAACGGGGTCAAACGACCCGCCGTAGATTCCGATTCGTTTGCTCAACCGTCTAGCCTCGTTTGCGTTCGATACGGTGGATTCACGCACAAGGGTTGGCAACAGCCACTGAAACGATGGGCCGGTCCAAGCGTCGAACCACGCTCGCGAGTGTACTCGACCGGCTGGGATGCAATGAACCGGGTAGTTACCGCGTTTGACCAGACGTGTCCATCACTCGGCCGACAATGGCTGAAATCACACGCGATGTTCCAGCTTCGGGAATTTTTACTATGTTGACGGATCACTCATCCCTTCCCCATTGCCCCATTTCCACTCCGATGTCCGGTCCGGTTCCCGACGAATATGACGTCCCTCCGGATCGTGAATCCGCCAAATCCAAAGCGGATTCGGCACAGGGAGAACTGTTCGAAACGGCACCTCCACCATGGGAATTGGCGGCCGAAGACGACGTGGCTACGGCACGAGTGGTGTTCAGTGAAGCTCCGCACGGCCCCTATGATTACCGCATTCCCGAGGACATGCGTGATCGCTTGGAAGCCGGAATGCGGGTCAAGGTGCCGCTGGGACGTCGTCGAAAAGCAACGACGGGGTGGTGCATCGAGTGCAAGCTCGGATCGTCGGCGTCGCGAACACTGAAGGACGTCGCCGAGGTGGTGGACCATGCGCCGCTTTGCGATCCGCCATTGGTCCGGTTGGTGCTATGGATGAGCCACTACTACCAGGCACCCGCCGGTCAAGTGTTCGACGCATTGATTCCGTCCAGCGTTCGCAGCGGCGCGGGGACTCGCGAGCGAACCTACTACACGCCCAACGCGAAATTGATCGACGACTCCGTTGTCGAAAGTTTGCCGCAAAAACAGCAAGTCGCGTTGCGATTCTTGATTGCCGCCGCACGCCCGATGACTTCATCGGAATTGATGGTCGAAGCCGGATGTACATCGGGGCCGATCAAGTCGCTCGAGAAGAAAGAACTGATCCGAACGGAGACGCGCCGCGAGATGGCGACCGCGGCACCGATGCGTTGGAGTCTGGGTGATGGTGAGAAAGAAAAATCGCACCCGTTGACCGACGATCAAGGCAACGCGCTGGGTCGGATTGTCGCCGCGGTCGACTCCGAAGCTGGTAAAACATTGCTGCTGCACGGCGTCACCGGCAGTGGCAAGACGGAAGTTTATATTCGCGCCATCGAACACTTGGTCAAATTCGGACGCAGCGCGATCGTTCTGGTACCCGAGATCAGTCTGACGCCGCAAACGCGTGGACGCTTCGAGCGACGGTTCAAATCGGTTGCAGTCCTCCATAGCCAGATGACACCCGCCGAACGCCATTTCCAGTGGCAACGGATTCGTAGTGGTGATGTCCAAGTCGTTGTCGGGCCCCGCAGTGCCGTGTTCGCGCCGCTGCCGCGGTTGGGGCTGATCATCTTGGACGAAGAGCATGACGGTTCGTTCAAGCAAGATAGTGTGCCGCGATACCATGCTAGAAAGGTCGCCCATGCCCGCGCCATGTCGCTAAAGATTCCATTGGTGCTGGGGACGGCTACTCCATCGATGGAAACTTGGCATGCCTGTACCACCGGACACGCCGAACTGATTTCGATGCCTTCGCGTGTCGAGAATCGCCCCATGCCGGACGTGCAGTTGGTCGATCTGCGTGTCCGCGATGATCGCACGTCCGGATCGATCAGCCGGCCGCTGCATCGTGCGGTTGAAGAAACGCTGAAAGAGAAAGGGCAAGTTATCTTGTTGCTAAACCGACGCGGTTTTGCAACCACGATTCAGTGCCCGTCGTGCGGTCATGTGGTTGCCTGTCCCGATTGCGACATGCCGCTGACCCATCACCGCGACGGAGGTAAAGCGGTGTGCCACTACTGCGACTACACGATTGCCACGCCACCTTGGTGTCCGGCATGTCGTTTCGACGGTATCCGATACGGCGGTTTGGGAACCCAGCGTCTGGAAGTCGAAGTCAAAGCCCGATTCCCCGATGCTCAGGTGGCTCGCATGGACAGCGACACGATGAAGCGTCCCGGCAGCCATCAACGGGTCTTGTCCGCCTTCCGCAGCGGCGAAGTCGACATCTTGTTGGGGACACAAATGATCGCCAAAGGGCTCGATTTTCCCAACGTGCTTTTGGTCGGCGTCATCAACGCCGACGGTGCCCTGCACTTCCCCGATTTTCGCGCTTCCGAACGGACGTTCCAATTGGTCACCCAAGTTGCTGGTCGGACGGGGCGTGGTGATCGTGGCGGCCGAGTGATCGTACAGACGTTCACACCGGAGCATCCAGCGATTCAAGCCGCATCACGCCACGACTATGAACAGTTCGCAACCGACGAAATGGTCAATCGACGTAAGTTCAACTATCCACCGCTGGGAAGCGTCGGGCGAATCATCATCCGCGGTGCGATCGAAGACGTCACCGAAGCGACGGCCGAAGCGTTGTTGGGTCGCCTGGAAGCTGCCCGCAATCAACTTGGCTACGAAGTACGAATACTCGGTCCGGCGCCGCCACCCATTTCAAAGCTGCGCGGCAAATACCGATTCCACATCCTGCTGCAATCGGTCGAGGCATCGCACCTTGGCGAAACGATCCGACGCGCCGTAGACACGTTCACGATTCCAGATAAAGACGACGTCCAATACGTCATCGACATCGACCCGATGGACATGCTTTAAGGCTACTTAAGCACCCGGATTGAACGGGCGATCGCGAAGCCAATGGTTATTCCGGCAAGACGGCGGCGGGCGGGTCAGGTTTGGGTTTCAGGCTGCCGGTCGCAGCCATGTAGACGATCAATCCCAAACCGACCAGCAACATCACCACGTACATGCCCATTTCGAATCGTTTGTTGGACTCGGCGATCACGGTTGCGGGAACGAATGCCGTTTGACACGAAGTACAGACCGTCGACAACACCGATGCGTCCTCTTCGACCGAGACTTCGGTTTTGCACTTGGGGCATTTAGCTTTCACGATCGAACTCATGTTTTTGCTCGCTTGGGTTGAAATGAGTCGGGCTTAGATCTCGATCCACAATTTTAAAGGATCAACGCATCGTCCGCACGTTTTAATAGTGCAGGTCAAGTTGCGGCCGTCATAAGTTTGACTGGAATTCAGACGATAGGGACTCGCTATCGCAGCAATCGAGTATCGCGAACACCACAAACTTTTCGTGTGATGGGGTTGGCAAACACGTGAAGGAAAAGGGTTGCACCGATAAACGCACCGATCATCAAACCACCTAGTAGACAAATGGTCCTGGTAAACAGATCGTCGTTGGCAACTAACACATAGACCCCCGCAGCGGCGGCCAAAGCACTGACAGCGACCAATCCCACCATCATCTTTTTCGAACAAAGCAGTCGCTGAAGATCGGTCGCGGTGGTCGTGTGGCGGGCGTAATAGTCGCTTAAGTTTTCGTCCGTATCAGCCCACACATAATCGGAAATCGGAAACATCGCATTGCACATGCTGCATTTCGTTTGTTCCATGCTGGACATCGGGTTAGACACAACCTCGAACGATTGTCCGCCAACGACCGTCTCACTCCCGCATGTGATGTGGCGATAGGCACGCGATTCGGGGACTAAATCGGCACTCATGGATGGGCTCTGGGATTGCTTGTTCAAACAGTGGGGGCAGAGTTCGAACATCCCATTGTAGGGCGACGGATCGAGAAGTTGTTCCAGTGGCAAGCGAAAATCGCTTTGCACGATCCTACGGCAATTCGAATCGATACCCAACGTCGCGGATCGTGTGAATGAATTCGGGATGGCTTGGATCCCGTTCAAGTTTGGCTCGTAATGTTGCGACGCATCGGTCGACGCTGCGTGTGCTGACGATCAGCGATCGACCCCAAACGGCGTCAAGAATATTGCTGCGAGTCAGCGCACGATGGGGATGCGATAAGAAAAACTCTAGCAACTGAAACTCTTTCGCCGTCAACGAAGTCGTTTGTCCCGATCGATCCAGCGTTCGAGCTTCGCGATTGAATTGCGAGTCACCGAAGGCGATCACTTCGGACGATTGCCGCCCACGCGGACGCAGCAGTCGTTGCACGCGAGCCAGTAGTTCTTTGATTCCAAACGGTTTCGTCATGTAATCGTCGGCGCCCAGTTCTAGGCCGCGAACGATGTCTTCCTCTTGACCTTTCGCGGTCAGCATCAAGATCGGGATTTCCAGTCCCGCTTTCCGTACCCGTCGGCAGAGATCGAAACCGTTCAAATGCGGAAGCATGATGTCGAGCAATAGTAAGGCAGGCGGTTCTGCCAAGACCTGGGCCAAACCCGACATGCCATCCGTCGCCGTGGAGACCGCGAACCCAGCGGTCTGAAAGTTGTCGCTCAGCCCGCGCAGCAGCGTTGGGTCATCTTCGACGATCAAAATACGTTGTGGGTGCGTCATTCCGTTCCAACGTTTAACTTGGGCAGGCAAAGCGTAAAACAACTTCCCACGTTAGAAACGCTTTCAATATCGACACTACCGGCGTGAGACTCTGCGATCGCGCGAACGATGCTCAATCCAAGCCCGCAGCCACCATGAGTCCGAGCGACTCGCTGGTCCGCTTGATAGAAACGATCGAAGGCACGCCCCACCTGATTCGCGTTCATTCCGATTCCGTTGTCGCGAACGGCCAGCTGGATATGAAGTTGATCGGCTTCGATGTTCAACGAAATCCTTCGCGGTTCCTCACTGTACTTCCACGCGTTTTCTAGCAAATTGACCATCGCCGTGACTAACGAATCCAGGTCTCCCCAAACGAACGCGTTCGGAGATTCGGAAACGGTCAACGCCGCGTCGTCGATACCTGTATGTTCTCGGAAAATCGATACGGCCTGAGTCGCCACCTCGTTGATCGCGACCGAGCGGAAGTTCGCAGTCGACTGTCCACGGTCCATCTTTGAAAACGTCAGGAAATTGTCGATCATCCGAGTCAATCGCGAATTCTCTTGACTGATCATCTGCAGATACTCGCGAGTCTGAACCGCGGATGGGTCATGTGGATCACGGGGTTCGACGCTCAATAGGGTGTCGACCAGCAAACGAGTCGACGCCAGTGGTGTCTTCAGTTCGTGTGACACCGTGGCCACGAGATCGTTTTTTAATTGCGCCAATCGCATGTGACGCCGTAGTGCCAACGACAGCATCCAAGCCAAGACGCATGTCACTGCGATCACAAGCGAAGCGATCCACAAATGAATCGCACGTCGATGTTTCGAGACATCATCGAAAACCGCGTCGTCAGTCATCGAAAGACTAAGCCGCCATCCGTCCAATTCATCACCCAAGTCAGCATTCATCAAGTGGTCTGTTCGGTCGCCCGGTGGCGAAGCCGAAAACGAGATGCCCTCGGGAAGCGGCACACCATCCGCCAGTTCCAATAGCCGCTTCTGAACCGACGCCGTTCGATAGAGTTCAATCGCGCGTCCATCCGTGGTTGCTCGGGCCCACACGTCGGGCAGTTTGGTTGGTTGCAAGCGTGACTGGAAACTCGAACCCCCGTCGACGGTGATCAGTTCCGACGACAACGTTTCGGCTGCCCGTGTCGGCCATTGGATTGTCCCGCCGGCCAAATGCTGGACTTCTGTCATCAAGAATCGGCGCTGCGACGATGTCATCGTGACGTCTTTGTAGTTTCCCAGTCGCTGAACCAGCGAATCGCGAACTTCTGCCCAATCCGTCGACTGAGAGTCCAACAATTCCAACAAGCGAAATTCGGCCGCGGCGGCGAAGAGGCGTCCGTCGCGATCGACGAGTCCGCCTGATGCACGTTGGTTTTCCAACAATTCAATCGCGTCGTCTCGCCGGTTCAGCTTCAGCAGGCACCGAACAAGGGCTTGTTGAATCTGCGCCAACAAGATTGGATCCGACGTTGTTTGCGTAAGTTGCTGGTAGGCTTTTGACGCTTCGTCAAAGCGTTTCTCGACAAACTCAAGCCGCGATGCTTTTGACCAAAGTGGGGCAACGATGTTGATCGTCTTGTTACCTGCTCGAGAGGATTCGGGATACACGAGACGGCCTTCGTCGTCCCTGATCAACGCCCCGTCAACGTTGCCGCTCGCGACAATCGTTTCAAACGCAACCGATGGGGGCTTGGTGTCAACAATTGCGGCCGAACGGCCAAGTTCGTCCGCCCAGCCTTGACGAACCTTTTGAGTCGCCGATTGCAATTGAATTTGATAGGCGTCTCGCAATCGTTGGTTCGACGCCAGTCGTTCGTTCCGGACCGCCTCGCGCATCATCCAAACCACACCTGCCGACGGCACCAACACCGTCAACAGCAGCAAAAGGATCGGCCACGCTAGGCGGTCGTTGTTTGTCATTCGACGTTTCTACTTGACGCGGACACTGTCGACCAACTGTTGAAAAGACTTGGCGAGTCCATCGAAGTCTTCGCCTTCGGCCATGTAACCCAGGTTCGCAGCCGACTCGGTTCCGTATAGGGTAATCCGAGTCCCTTTCATTGAACGTTTGCCATCGGTGAACGTGATTTCGGCAACGGCCGCGTCTTGATCGCCGATCTTGATAGGACGTACGCCTGCCTGGGTGATTGCAAAATCCTTCAACTGTTTCTTGTACTCGTCGAGCGAACTTGTTAACCAATCGCTGGGTGATGCATGTTTCTCTTGCACTTCGTCTAGTGGTCCAACCTCCAATCGAACATCCGCGCGGGCAAGCGGATCGATCAAGTAGGTTTTGACCGTCTTGTTCGATCCTGGATTCGACGGAGTGTAGGCAAACCAGTCTGGTGGAAGCGTGGTCGAAAGTCGGTCAGAATCAAACGACGTCGGTTTACCGGCTTGCGACGGTCCGACTCTCGTCAAATCCGCCGTCACGCCGCCAGCTTCGAAGCGGACGATGTATCGATGCGGATCGTTGGAAATGTAGAAGGTTTGCCCAATGTTCAGCTCCATCCGAAAACACTCGAACGTTCCGGCCGGTACGGTGATCGTTTCGGTTCCAGTGACTTCTAGTTCGATCGGAACCTTCGAAGCCACCAAAGTGGAAACGACAGTCACATCCGTTTTGTATCCCGGCTTCAGCGGCAGACGACGGAACATTTCCGCCGCTTGCTCGTTGTCGTAGATCTTGCTGTCGAGCGTTAGCGTTGTGGGATCCGTTTTCGAGGCCAATTTGATTTCGACATCGTTCGCGGTGTACGCGGCCGTGGCTTCGCCTAGCAACGAGTGTTTCCAAGTGCTTGCAAGCGGAGCGAATGTGTTGGCATCCGCAAACACTTGGCTCTTTCCTTTTTGGCTGTTGGCGGTCACGACTTGCCAAGCGTTGCATTCCCAAGCCGGTTTGCCTTCGTGTTGAGATTTCGCGACTCGCCATACCTGGACGCCAATGCCCAGCCCGGTTTGCAACTTCATCTCCAACTGCATTTCGTCACCTTCGCCCCAAGGAACGGGCAGCAGTTCAGTGTCCGTCGCGAGCTGGCTTTTTGCTTTGTTGACCCAGTCGGTTGCGGCCGGATAACCGTCGATGACGGATTGAAAGGCTCTCGCGGCCAAGTCGGCCTTGCCTTGCTTCTGGTAGCACATGCCGATTCGAAATTGGGCCTGTGCAGCCGCTTTGGCCGATTCTTTCCCTTCGACTACGACTTTCAAATACACCTCGATCGCGCCGTCGAGGTCACCAACGGTTTCTTCGGTGTAGATACCCTTCTCAAGCATCTCGGCCGCCGTCGCAGCGGTGGCCGGCGTTGTCATGGCGATCATCGCCAACAGAGCAAGGGAAGCCAGCCAGCCGACATGGGCTGGCGTAAAACATGGATTGCGCATTTCAAAGTCCTGTGCTTGAGATCGGTACAGACGCCTCACGCAGCGGGTTTTACTCGTCACCCGAACCACTGTCGCGGACGTCACAAGCCCAGGTTAAGGGAGGCATGTTACCGTTGTGTTACCCCGTGCGAAAAACGATCGATTTTGCAAATAGGAATCCAAAAAGAGAGTGATTCGGAGCGAGTGGGCATGATGACGCGTCCGAACGAACTATCTCGCGGCCAACCAAAGACCGGCATAGACGGACATCGCGACGTTCAGTCCTTCGTTCTGTCGGCGATCGAGCCATGCGGCCGCTTCGTTGCGAGGGACCAAATGGATTTGAATCAACTCACCGTCGACGCCACCGCCCTGACCATGGCGATGCAGTCCCTCGGCGAGATAGATCGATGTCACTTCGTCGGTCAAACCCGCGGAGTTCGAAGCGGATCCCAGGTGACGGATGCGTGCTGCTTCAAATCCCGTTTCCTCCATCAGTTCGCGCCGAACCGCATCCATACTCGCTTCATCCGCATCGCCTTCGACATCGCCAACCAAACCGGCGGGAAATTCGATGCACCGTTTGCCGATCGATTCGCGATACTGTTCGATGAATACCCACTCGTTGTTTCGCGTCATGGGGACGATGACGACAACATCGCTTGCAAGTTTACGATGCGAGTATTCCCAGCGACCGGACTGCATCAGACTCAAGAATTTTCCGGTCGCGATTTCGGTGCGACTCGCATCTTTGGTCGCGTCACTTTTGTCGTCGAGCCATTGGCGGCTCGATATCGTTCGTACTCCGGCGTCTTCCATTTCTTGGATGGCCGCCTTGCAGTCGCCCGGTTTCAAATCAACGCCGCGACACCCGTCCTCGATTAGCCAAGTTCGAAATCCCAACCGCCGCGAGTCCAGAGCGGTTGCGCGAACACAGTAATCGGTGGCGAGCCCCACAATGAACACGTCCGTCACTTGCTTGCTTAGCAGGTAGTCGCCAAGACCCGTCGAATGAAGTCCACCGTTGTCGAAAAATCCACTGTAGCTATCAATCCTCTTGTCCGTCCCTTTGGGGAAAACCTGCGCGATCGATGCTTGGTTGAGATCACTCGCCAGCGCCGATCCCACTTCGTTTTGGACGCAGTGGTCGGGCCAGAGGACCTGGGGGTGTCCATTCATTTCAATGACATCACCCACGCATTGGCCTTTGTGCTGGCTGGCAAAGCTGTTGTGATCGGCCGGGTGAAAGTCCTGCGTTGCGACGACCAAGTGGAAGTAAGGTTGCAACTGATTGGCGATCGGAATGACCTCGTCGCCTCGATCGACTGCCAATGCCCCGCCCGGCAAAAAATCGTTCTGCAGATCGACCAATAGCAAGGCCGTACAGTTCATCGCGTCGACATCATTCATGGCTTCAACCTCGCTTCGCGGATCATCGATGATTTTAAATCGTGCAGTGATTGTTCAAGACCCACCGGATAGTTGTGGGGGAACTCGAACCGTTTGACCGACGCAGGAGTTTGTGACAATTGTTGCTGAACGGTATCACGGATCGATCGGATACTTGGCGGATCGTAAACGCACTCTCCGCGCCGGAATACGGGAACCAGAAGGTCGTAAGAAGAGTCGCCATGGTCGAAAGTCCTGCGGCGCGTCTCATCCGCTGGGTCGACCATTGTGACCGGCCTATCCAGATGGATCGACGAACGCACGTCATAGATCATGTCGGCACGATGCTCGGTTGAACCGCTGAACCGACGGACTTGCAAGATCCCCGGATTACTGATCTTGATCGCTTGTTCGGACAGTTTCAGACGGTACTGCCATTCACCGTTGTCGCCGCGAATCGCGCCCAGTTTGTAGACTCCGCCGAGCGCCGGCTGATCGAACGCAGTGACCAATTTCGTGCCAATGCCCCACGTGTCGATCCGCGCACCTTGTTGTTTAAGGCTCACAATCAAACGTTCATCCAGATCGTTGCTGGCGACAATTTGCGTGTCTACGAATCCCGCTTCATCGAGTATCTTCCGGGCCTCGATGCTTAGCCAAGCTAGGTCTCCCGAATCCAGCCGGATGCCAAGCATCTTGTGGCCAATATCTCTCAGCCGTCGTCCCGTTTGCACGGCTTTGCGAACACCTTCGAGCGTGTCATACGTGTCGACCAGAAAAACACAATTGTTCGGCATTGCATCCGCGTAGCGATCAAAAGCTTCCTGTTCTTCATCGAACGTCATGACCCAACTGTGGGCGTGAGTTCCAACCACGGGGATGTCGTACAGTTTGCCGGCCAAGACGTTGGATGTTCCACCGCTTCCTCCGATGAACGCTGCTCGCGAAGCGGCCAGGCCGCCGTCGATGCCCTGTGCCCGACGCAAACCGAACTCGACTACACGGTCCCCGTCGGCAGCGATACAAACACGAGCCGCTTTCGTGGCAATGAGCGTTTGGAAGTTAAGAATGTTTAGCAGCGGTGTCTCGATCAACTGGCACTGCAAAATTGGTCCCGTGACGCGGGCCAACGGTTCATGCGGATAGACGGTCGTGCCTTCGGGAATCGCGTCAATGTCGCACTCAAAGTTCAGGTCACGCAGATAGTCAAGGAACTCGGGATCGAATAGAGGATTCGCATCGGATCCGCGAAGGGTTTTCAAGTACGACAAGTCGTCGGCGTGGAATCGAAAATTGTTCAGAAAATCGATTGCAGTCGCCAATCCGCACGCGACGGAATGCCCGCCACCGAACGGGTTCTTGCGAAAGAAAAGATGAAATACCGACTCTCGCTCGGCGAGACCGTTTTTCCAATACCCGTATGCCATCGTCAGCTGATACAGGTCCGTCAGCAGCGCTAGAGATGTTCCGTAGAGCTGGTTCAGCTGATTCATCGAATCGTCTTGGAGAGTGTGAAGTGAGCATTCGACTTGCTTGCCCGTTAAAAGCGAGACACAAATCGACTCGACGGGTGAGCCATCGCCCCTGGAGAATAGAAAACTTTTCCGAGCGGCGTATGATGTCGCCGCTGAAAACGATGTTTTCTTTTGGTTGTGCAAAATACGCCGTCCAGCCGCATCCCAGTTGCGTCGGCGGTCCGATGCGCAAGCGGTAGCCCCATGGGTTACAAGGAAACGGTAGCCGCGTTGGCTCTTAGGGAGCAGTAACCCCGTTGGTTCCTAGGGAACCGGGACAGCTTTGCCCGATTCGTCGAGTGCGTCAAATAAGTTGTTTGACTCGATTGCGTGGGACGCCACGGCCGGCCAGAGGATGACCGTTCCATCGTGTCCCGCTGTCATCAAGAGATTTCCTCCGTCGGTGGTGTCGACGGAAGTCACATCGCCGACATGCCGACGCAGTGACACGATTTCGCGGCCTGGTTCCGGATGCTGATTGGGGTCCAGTGTACCGAGTCGAGGGTCCCAGACGCGCGCCGAATCATCCGACGACGCGGTCAAGACTCTCAAAGTGTCACCCGCGCCCAGCATCGCAACGTCGCGGATGACGTCCGCATGGCCGTCCAGAATTGACGGCGCGCCCAAGGGGCCACCTGCAACTTGATCATCCAGTTGCCAGACACGAACTCGGTAATCCGTTCCGCCGACTGCGATCGCATTTCCATCAGGCGAAAATGCTGCGCAAACGAAGTCGCCCGCCGCTGGCAGATCCGACGTCCATCGCGGCGCTTTGTCGCCCACAATCCAGACCGCGACTCGTCCTCCGTCACCAACGATCATCAAACGTTTGGAATCCGGCGAGAATCGAACACGGTGAATGCTTCGCGCATCGCCGTCACCCATCGAAGATATCGGCGAAACGGTTTTTGATTCTGGATCCCAACTCCATAGGCGGACGACACCATCGGGCCCGCCCGTTGCAAACGCATACGGTTGACCCCCGATCGAATTTGATGCGAACGTAACGCTTGAAACAGGGCCCATGTGTGGTGTTTCTAGCTTGGCAAGAGCGGCACCCGTGGACGCGTCCCATATCTTGACCGAGCGACTAGCCGTGGCGACGTACTTTGCATCGGCCGAAAAACTGGCTTCGGTAAGCTCGGCGTGCGACCGAAAACTTCGGATCAACTTGCTCGAACCCAAGTCCCACTGGAACGCAGCGTTCTGGTTCATCGTCATAAGCTGGTCGCGGCCAATTGGAATCGCGATTTGAGTTGTTTCCAATCGTCCCGGAACTTCGAAAGAGCGTACGACTTTCGACGGATCGTTGCCACGCTTGATCGATGCGATATCGTAGACATTAACAATCGATTGACGTATGGCTGGCGACGACAGACAAACTGTCGCCGTCGTTGCTTCGTCATCCCAGCGCACTGAATGGATGCGCCGACGACCTTGGCGATTCTGTTTGGCATTGGAATCGACGTTGTCGGTGACACGGCTGAGCGTTTGTGAGGCTTGGTTGGCAAGGTTCCAATACGTCGCGGTGGTCGTTAGTTGTGAATCGGTCAGCAGCTCGCTTAGCGTAACGACAGAGGTTTCGTCGCGCGAGAGCGCGAACTGAGTAACGAATCCGTTATGGTTCAGTCGCAGCATGCGGCGGCGACTAGCGACGTCGATCTTGGTTAGCTGCTCGTCATCTGCGGCAAGGTAAAGACTTGTTCCGTCCGGCGAGAACGCGGCCGCATTGATTCGGAAACCACGAACGTCTTCAATGGGCGGTCCAACGGTGGAACCGGTCGCTGTGTCCCATAGGATTCCGTATCCGCCGCGATCGCCCGTGAAGATTCGCGATCCATCGCTCGAAATCGCAAACGCGGTCACCGCTTGGTCGTGTCCTTTGAGTTGATGGATCATGACCGGGCGTTTCGTGCCAGTTGGGTCAAGACGCCACAGGATCGCTTTGACCGCCGGCGAGCTGGATCCCGTCAACATGGACTTGCCGTCCGCGGATACTGCAAAGGCACTGTTCAGGCCTGTGCCTCGGACTTGGTCCACCTCGACCGCGCGGCGAAGATCCCAAATGCGAATCGTTGCATCCGCGCTGCCGATAAATAATCGATTTCCCGGTACATCGATCTCCATCGACATGGCAACGTACGGTGTGCCTTCGGCAAGAGGTTCGTCGGAAGTATCGAATCGAACAGATTCCTCGAAGGCTAGGGTTTCGGGATTGATCTTTAGAATCCGTGCTGTGTGATCGCGACTTGCCGTGACCACTTCCGTTCCATCGGGCGAAAACTTGGCCGATTTGATCTCCGATTGATGCGCGGTCGCCGATCTTTTTAGCGATGGTTCTTGGGTGTCTCCGTCGTTAACGCTATCGTCGCGGATCGATTGAGTGACAAAGGCACCGTGGTAGTTCGCCGGCTTCCAAGTTCGAACGGATGCATCGTTGGATCCCGAAACAATCGATTCGGTCGCGTCGCTCAAGAAGTCTGCCGACACGACCCAGCCGCCATGTCCCCGCATCGTGGTTCTCAAGTCGCGTTGCGCGATGCCCCAAAGTTTCAACGTGTAGTCATCCGATGCCGTAACGATGGTGTCATTGTTTGCGGCGAATCGAATCGAACGAATCACGTCGCTGTGTGCGACCGAAGACTTCGGTGAGGGGGCGGTCGTTGCGGAGGATGTCGAAACGAACTGGGGGCGGCGATCGAGTGCCGAATCCACCAACCGCACAAACCGAATGTCAGCCTGGAGTGATTGCGCACCATCATTGTTGATCGCTTCGGGATCGACTGTTGCGATCGCTCGGTCGATCGATTTGCCGTAGTTCACCGTTGACAATGACGATGGTTTCCAAATCAACACATTCCCGGCGGCATCGCCCGACGCCGCCAAGCGACCATCGTTTGAAATTGCGATCGCTGATACGGGCGAATCGTGCAGTGTGAAGACGCCGGTTTGTTTGGGCTGCCCGTTCGCCGTTGCGGGAATCGACCAGAACGCGACGCGTCCACTGACTTGGTCCGACGTTGCGGCCGCCATTTGTGTGTTACTTCCCTGGCCTTGGACGGCAATCTGTCGGACCGGCGACAAGTGCCAACAGGTCGCGATAACCTCCCAATTCGATCCTTCATTTTTGCTCAGTACCCGAACGGTACGATCTGAAGAACCGCTGAACAATCGACCGTCGCTGGAAAACTGTAGATCGTTGACCGTGTTTGTATGGGCGGTAACGACTTCGTCCCGATCGATCGACAAGACGATGACGTCGCCTGACTGGGTGCCGACGGCGATCGATCGATGATCGGGCGAGAGTGCGACCGCGGTCGCGCGTTGATGGTTCAAGCGATCCGCATCCACGAGTTGACGTTCAGCGATTTTTCCGTCGTCGTCGAACTGTAAAAGCGAGACGTGACCATCACTGGTTGCCACAGCGGCGCGTCGGCGATCAGACGAAAGCGACAGATCAATGACCGACGTGTCGGTTTCCACATCGGAAAGCGATTGATTCGCTTGCTGCCACAGCCAACGCCATTCCCAACCGTTGGACCGCGGCGACGACTTCAGTTCCTCTAGAATCTTGCGAGCACCCTTCCCGTCGTTCGTTTCCAGGCGCGCTTTGGCCAGACCGATCTTCGAAACGTACTCTTCATACCGAGCCGATTCGCGTTCACGATTCGCGTACGCTTGCGCCTCCCTCGCATCCTTCTCGGCATCCAATGCGCGTTGTTCGTTTTCCTTCGCTGCCTTTTCGGATTTGATGGCCGCAAGTTTCGCATCTCGTTCCGCATTTTCGGCCTCGCGTGCTAACTTAGCGGCGCTCTCAGCCTTCTTCGTTTCGGATACTGCGAGCAGCTCTTGTTCTTCGGCACGTTTGGTTTCAGTTTCTGCAAATTCCGTCTGGTCTTGGGCGATCTTTGTTTGCTTTTCGGCCAGGTCAGCCGATGCGATCGCCAGGTTGCGTTGCATGTTGATGAAGAACAATGCGACCGTTCCGCCGACCAGAATGAATGCCAACATCGCAGCCGTTAGCCGGCGTAGCAGTCGCAGTCGAGCGACTCGCGATTCTCGTTCATCGCGGGCCTTGATCAGCTTGTCGAGCAATTCGGTGTGAGCGGGGTTCTCAGAATCAAGAATCGAAATACCTGATTCATACTCTCCCGTTTCGTAAGCAAATTCCGCATGCGTGATCGTTGTTTCCGCCAAGCCCTCACGCGCGCGGTCGTTCCCGCTCCAGGACTTGATCGCTTCTTCAAAGCCTTGTGTTGCCCGGTGGAACTCGGCCAAGTTGCGGGTTTTCTTACCGCGGGTAAGTAATTCGTACGCGCGATTCGTTTGGCCGATGCTTTGATCGTGGGCGATGAAATTTCGGATCGCGTCTTGGAATTCGCCGACCGATTGAAATCGGTTTTTCGGATCGGTGGCCATCGCTTGCAGCGCGATGTCTAGCAATTCGCCTTTGTGTTTTTCGTCCACGGGCCGAATCTCGTTCGTGCGGACGACCTTTAGGCACTCCGAGACGTTTCGAGCGTGGTGGGGTGCTTGGCCCGTGACGATCATGAACAGCGTCGCGCCGAGCAGATAGATGTCAGCCGTCGGTCCGATTTTCGCCAAAGGTCCCGTCGCCATTTCCGGCGCCATGAACGCGGGCGTACCGCCCAATCCCGACGTCAACAGGATGGACGACTGTTTCTCTTTGTCGTATTCGCTTGTCGGCAGCGCAAGCCCCCAGTCCATCACCATGACGACGCCGAAATCACCCAGCATGATGTTCTCGGGTTTGATGTCGCGGTGAACGACATTACGGGTATGTGCAAACCCGACGGCGTCACACACGCGCAGCAAAACGTCTAAGTTTTCGCTTTGCGACATGTCGTTCAACTGATCCGACCATGGCGTCCCATCGACGCGCTTCATCGAATAGAAAAGATTGCCATCCTTGGTCATCGCCACATCGTGAATTGGGACGATGTTGGGATGGTCCAAGTCGCCGGTAATGATCGCTTCGGCCAAGAACTGCATTTGCCGTTCTTCTTCGACCTTCTGTAAGCGACCGTTTTGCATCAATTGTTGACGACGTTTTTCATCCAGCGGCTTGATGACCTTTAACGCCAGCAAACGATCGAGCGATTTTTGGCGGGCGAGGTAGACGTCGCCCATCCCGCCCTGGCCCAATTTGCGATTGAGTCGGTAGTCCGACGGTAGCGAAGGGTCGGAATGCGATTCGGCAATCGTATTCATCCGCAAGCGTGCGAAATGACGATCCGAGAATGTGCGATCGATCGCGGGAGTATCGACACTGCGGTTCTCGCTGGCGTTGCTGCCAACGACGAGACTCCACTGGTCTGCTTCCTCGGCCGACAGTTCGCGTGGGTTGACGGTCGCTCCGATCTGAGGACTGGAAAGCATCGAGCCGCCGATCGCGACCGTGTGATCCGAACCGCCGCCACTCAATCCAACCGTCGTGCCGTCGATGGAACCCGACGAATCGACCGATTGACTCAGTCCGCCTCGCGAGACGACCGTACCGCTGCTGACGCTGGAACGGTTTGCGTCCCGCGTTGACGATTCGCGAGGGATCGCCACGGTTTGATCGACGTCGTGATCGGAAACGGTTTTGTCGATCGGTGCGGACTTGTCAAACTCGATCGTCTTATCCAGAGGGACCGTCTTGTCAAACGCGACGGTCTTGTCGAGCAATTCGGACTTGTCAAACGCAACCGTCTTTTCGTTCGCTGGGTTGCTCTTTGGCGGCGAATCGGCGCTAGTGACCGCGTTAGTGTCGGACTGGACCGCTTCGTCGTGATGTCCCAAGTTCAGGGTGCTGTCCATCGTCACGGTTGCATCGATCTGGCCCTTCGTCACGGTTGCATCAATCTGGTCCTTTGTCCCCGTGTAATCGATGTTCGTGCTATCGATGTTCTCGTCGACGGATGCTTCGGGATTCGACGACACAACCTCATCCGCATCGATGCGAATGGTTTCGTCATTGGAAGACACCGACTTTGGTGAGCGTTTTTTCTTTGCCATGGTTCGTATTGCTTACCTATTGATTCTGCCGAGCCATGAATCGACTGGATTGGGACAGTCGATTGTTCGCTTCGTTGTTGCGCCGCGTTCGCCATCGTAGCGTCGCGGTTGCAAAAGCAACGCCTGCGCCGGAGGTGACACTTGGTGATTCGACCCGATCCGGATCGGCCCATGGGACCTCCGTCCGATCGATATCGACTTCGCCCGATTCGATGGCCGCTTGCGTCGATGGGGCCACGTTGGGGTCAATCTTGTTTTCTGACGAATCTTCATAGCCATGGAGTAATTTCAGCTTGAGCTCACCTTCGTCTAATTCTCCCTCGGGGATGGTCGCCTCGCCTTCCCGCACATCGACCTTCAATATCGTGCGTTGATTTCCATCGCCGAGCACGTACTCGATGATGTAAGTACCATCTGGTAGCTCTGCAAACAATTGTTTGATCTTGTCGCCATCAAGAATGTCATCGGGCAACTTCTGCGGCGCGATCAGGTCTTCGCCATTGGGGTCGGGTGAGAGCACGCGAAGTTGGAAAAATTCTTCCCGACTGACAACGGAAACCGACGTCGATTCTGTCGTTTCAACGGAGACAGTGGTGAGCGTCATCGGGGTTTCGGCTCGTACAAAAAACGTCGGCGTTTCAAACTCGGGAATCACGTCGCGGACGGGAAAGAACGCGACGGGGATGGTCAGGTTTGGGATGATGAACGACACCGCGCCGGTGTCTAATCCCGGCGTCGAGGGATCATCGGTCGATGAAACGATTTCTCCGGCGACCGAATTGCTAAAGCCGCTTTGTGTGACCGATTCGGCTTGGACCAAGATGGACTCGTGATGCCGAACGGCGAAACGAACGTTCAACGGTTCCGTCGCCGAGGTTCGGCCGTTGAGGTCGCTGTTGACGATGTCAGCTTTTTCGGCATAGAAGTGCTCAATCGTCAAACGTCCTGTGCCATCGGTCGCGACCGGTTGCAACAGGTTTCCAAATCGATCGACGCCGACGAAAGTTTGCTCGTCACCCGACAAACCGTTGATCTGTTGAAAGCGTCGCGTCGGCGCGCCCCAGTCGATGTCGACGGTCAATCCTCGTTCACCGGATTGACCCAGCGAGAAGGTTAGAATTCCGGTCGCATCGTTTACCAGTGCTTGCTCGAGCACGTTCACGCGAACCGTATTCGGATCATAGAAGGCGAACGGATTGGATGAAGGTCCGTCCGGCGTTACCGTCACGCCGGCGGCACCGTTGGTCGTGTCGATCGGACGAGGCGCGAAGACACGTGCGGTACCCTGAGTCTCGCCGGTGAAAATTTGTGTGCCATCCCCAACCACGAATGACGTCGCCCGAATCAGTACCGCTCGTTCGGCATCGGATTCCGTGGACGCAACGGGCATCGTTTCATCAAATGACGTGTTCGGGTCCGCGAACGCGCGTGTCAACTTGGCGGCATCCAGTTGAGCGTCGTCGGACAAGGTGACGGTGGGGGCAATCAGTTCGATGCGTCCGTTCTCGGTCCCTCCGGCGACCAGTTCTGGGTCTGAGGTGCGATTCGCATCGTCATCGCCCGAGGTGTGATCCATGACCGTGATCGCATCGCCGGCACGGACAATGATTTGGCCGTTGGATGTCATCATCACTTCGTCGGCGAGTGAGTCTGAGGAAGCCAGGTCGATCGAGTCGACTTCGTTGATGATGAAGTCGCCGGGATGGATGCCTGCAACACTTCCTTCGATCTGGTTGACGTTGGTCGACAATTGGATCCCGCTAACGAGATCGTTGACCACATTCTCGGATCGAACACTCAAAGCGTCCGCAATGATTCGTGAGTCGTCATTCACGTCGGAGTCACGTATGTCGTCGCCCGCCTGTAGCACCACATCGCCCTGGGAACCGGCGTCAATGCTGGTAACGATCAAATCACCGTTGGTGCGAACGTCAATGTTCTGTTCGGCGGCGCGGATGCTGTTGACGACTACGTCACCGACGGAATCGACGATCGCGACGTTGCCGCCGGAAACCACATCCTCGATCATGACGAAATCGTTACCTTCGTTTCCTAAGATCAGCTCGTCGGTGTTGCTGGAAACCAATCGGTCGACCTTGATCGTGGTTTCCACGGCTTGATCGATACGTCCGGTCACGTCGGCATCGGTCCCAAGGGTCAGTCTCCCGTTGGGCAACTCGATGTCACCAAGCGTGATGCGATTCGCATTGGCCAGTGTGACTGCTTCATCTGCCGCATCACTCTTCAACGATCCCAAACTCGCGTCGATGCGACCTCCGCCACCGTTGCCGATGATTTTGCCCGTGCCGACCGAAATTTGTCCGTCGATGGTTAGCAGGGTTTGGGAATTAAGGAAGACAGTTCCACCCGTCGAATCGAGTGTCGTCGTGATATCAGATGCGACATGAATCGTGTCTCCCGATGCCGTCAGATCGCCCGAAATCAGAACGGGCCCACGAAATTGAATGTCGTCAACGGCTTCGGCAATGACGTTGGTCACACGATCGATGGGTCCCGTAAACGTCAGATCACCGCCTGCCCTGGCCGTGAGTGTTCCCGTATCAGGTTGGCCCAGTATCGCGTCGCCGAAGTCAATATCACCCGCGCTGACCACTCGCGAATCTCCACGCGGCAATTGCAATGGACCATTGATTCGGATCTCGCCGGTGTTTCGCGTTTCGTATTGATCGCCCAGTAGCACGATCGAATCCGCCGATAAGGTTAGGTTGCCGCCCGTGATTCCGATCGAGTCGGTTTGTATTTGAGCGGCGTTGATCGTCAGGGCGTTGAGGTCATTTGCCAATGGAGATCGGTCGGTTCGTCCCACGGTTCCCAGCAACGTCACCGAACCGTCGAACCGTTCGCCGCGAGCATCAATGATCAGGCGGTCGTCGAGCCCATCGAGCGACTCAATCGTATTGAGAAACTCAATCTCACCCGCGGTGTCGGCAGACTGGACGTTACCCGAATCGACCAAAACGTCGCCGTCGATCATCACAGGACCAGAAACGGTGATCCTGCCGCCGGTGGTAGTCAGTGTTGTACCGCTAAGTGTGGTTTGATCGCTGGACAGCGCTATCGATCCGAGTCGCGAATCATCGACAATCGTGATGTCTGCATCCGTCGTCAGGCGACCACCGGCGATAAGCGTGACGTCACCACCGAGTGTCGCGATGTCTCCGTTGATCTGCATGTCCATCCCGGTCAAGATCGAAACGGAATCCGCGCGGATCGATGAGTCGACTTGGACATCGTTGGCGACGTTGCGAACGATCAAGTCGCCATCGATCGCCAGCGGTGCTTCGACGAACTGAACCGACGAAACTGTATCGACTTGAACATCATCAACTGCGTGACCGGCCGAGGCATCGAACGTGCCCAGGAAAACGGCGGATCCAGTTCCTGTTATTCGTAGGGTCGACGAGGCTGCGGAACCCGAAACGATCGCTTCGGAAAGGTCCGTTTGGCCGGTGGTTGTGATTTCCACATCGCCGGCAATGGAGAAGTCTCCATCGGATTCGAAGTAGCCCGAACTCAATTTGATGTGGGTTCGCTCACCGACTTCGCCGACAGAGACATCGCCGGAAAGACGCACCGATGCACCGGAGAGATCCAGCGTGTCGCCGATTGGATCGAGGAAAATTTTCTCGGACGCAATGAAAAGATATCCGTGTTCGCCGGGCGCTGATCCGGTGACGGTGGTTGTATCGTCACCACCGCCCGCAAACACATCAATGCTTAGCTGCTGGGGAAGCGCGATGCGAAGCACATCGTCTCCGCCGCCGAGATAGAATTCGATTCGGCCGGATGTAACGTCCGAAGGATCGAGCGGGTCAGTTGGACTGCCAGGATGGTTGGCGATGGCGATGATTTGGTTGTCGGCGTCCCGAAGTTGCAAGTGGCCGTCGTTGTTGATGCTCAATTCGACGTTTTCAGCATCGTCGGTTCCGGTGATCACCAACTCGCCCAATGCCGTCAGTTCGGCGGTGGCGTTCAACACCAAGCGGGCCTCTAGCGAGTGGACGGACGGTCGCGCGGACCGGATCTGTCGTATCGGACGTGGTGCGATTCTTTTTGTGGTTGGTCCATCGCGTCGCAGAATTTGGTCGCGGTGCGTGGACAGCCACCGCTTGAGTGCGCCCGATCGTCGGTGGAATGATTGCATTGCGAAGACTGGAAAAGGGGGCCGGATTCAGCCCAAGAACGGCTGTGGATCAAACCATCATTCTACTTGCAAAGTCACATTTCGCTTCGCTATTCACGGGCGGTTTTCCCGTGTCGATCGCCGTTGAATTGCTGAATCTGGGCCAAAATAGCTAGATTGTTCCGATTATACCGGTGATTCCTAGAATCCTGGTTCTTCTGTTGAAGTCGGTCTGATGACGCCGATGACACCCGAGGACGAACGACGGAATTCTCAATGATGGACGAGGCATCATCGATGCGGCTGATTTCATTCACCCCACTTGGGCCAGCATTCCTAGGGCTGGCAATCGCTATCGGCCTGCTGTCGCATTGCAAGACGCAGGCGCAGGATCCGCTCAGTCTTGGTCAAGAAACGGACCTGCTAAGCGAGATGCTCGGGTACGGTGCGGATCCTGCGAAAGACACCAGTCCCGATTCCGACGAATCAACTGATGCATTGCTTGGTAACGGAAAAGATAACGAGAGCGAGGGCGCCGAATCGGCCAAAGAGTTCGCTGAAAAAGATGAATCGGATCTTGAGTTCGACGGCGAACCCGCCAGTGATGCTTCCGCCAAGAAAGGCGGTCAAAAAACAGATGTTGACCGTTTGAGTCGGCTGCGAAAACCGCTACACCAAATCCGGATAACGCCGCCGGGTTCGTCGGGCCGCGAACCTTCCGACCGAGCCGATGAATTGACGTTGGTGACCGATGGTGCGTCGACTTTGGTGACGGCGATGGGCTTTCCAGTATTTCGACCCGATCGCAATCCCGAGTGTTTTCAACATCGACCTTTGTACTTCGAACAGCCGAATTTAGAGCGGTGCGGAAAAAACTGTGGGTATTTCCAGAACGGCGTTTCGGCGTTTCGGTTTGTTGCGAATACAATGAAACTTCCCTATCACATGGCCCAGCAGCGTCCGGCTTGCCTGGTTTCATCCGGAGGCGATTGCCAAACGTGCCAGTCCTATCCTGTCAAATTGAATCCGCTGCCACTCGATCGACACGCGGTTTGGGTCGAGTTGGCGGCCGTCAGCGCTGTTTCGCTGTTGTTGCTTTGATGCGATGGGAGTGAGCGGTTCGAAATGGACACTCGGTCGCCGTCAAACGTATGCCGGGTTGAACGCATCTGTGGTCGATGATGTCGGTCGAGCCGTGCTGGACAAGCTCGGCTTGTCACTTCGCCCATCCCAGATCACCAGCGGCCACCACCTGCTTGGTCGAACCATCGTCGAACTGCCAACCGGCGAAGGCAAAACGATTGCAACCGTATTTCCGGCATGTGCGTTTGCCCGACGCGGTCGCAAAGTCTGGATCGCGACGGCCAACGATTACTTGGCCCACCGTGACGCACAGTGGATGCGACCGGTGTACGACCAGCTTGGTGTCGGTGTTGTCAGTATTGCCGCAACGATGTCGCCAAGTGAGCGTTCGGCCGCATACGAATCCGACGTGGTCTATGGGACCATCCGCTCATTCGGATTCGATTTCTTGAGATCCCAGATCGCGAGCGAGGACTGGCGGGGAGACGTTTTGATCGTCGACGAAGCCGACAGTATTCTGATCGACGAAGCCCGAACCCCGATGGTAATTTCGTCGTCGGGAGGCTCGACCGAACCTGAACGAAATGGCGCCGAAGAAGCTTGCTTCCGATGGGCTGCGAACGTCGCCAGCCAGCTTCGAATCGACGTCGATTTCGTTTGGTTGGAAGACCGAGGACAGACCGCCCTGACCACCATCGGCCGGCGTTCCGCACTGGATTCAGTCATGCCGCCGCAGATGCGATCGCTGACCACCACCGAGATCTTGCACGCGGTCGAACGGTCAATCCAGGCCAACCAAACCCTCTTTCGAGACGTTCACTACGTGGTCGAAGGCGACGGGATCTGCTTGGTCGACGAATACACCGGTCGAAAATCGGTCGACCGGACGCTCGGCGGTGGATTGCATCAAGCGATCCAGGCACGCGAAGGGTTGACGATCACGTCGTCAAATTGTCCGATCGCACGCATCACGGTCATGGAATTCGTTGATCGATTCAGACACGTATGCGGATTGACGGCGACCGCTTGGGAGGATCGTCAGGAGCTAAAGTCGGTCTACGGATGCGATGTACAGCGAGTTGAATCGGAGTGTCCGTCAAAGCAGGTTCGATCGACGGACCGCATTTTTGCGACCGCCGACGAAAAGTGGAAAGCGATCGAGGGCGAGACGGTTTCGATGGTTTCTGCCGGCCGAGCCGTGCTGATCGGAACGCGGACAATCGAGCTATCCGAACGTTTGAGCGAGCAGTTTCGACGCGCAGGCATCGAGCATCAATTGCTAACCGCTCGGAATCACGAAGCAGAAGCCAGTATCGTCGCCGAGGCCGGTCGGCCCGGTCGCGTCACGATCGCAACGAATCTAGCCGGACGCGGAACCGACATACAGCTTACCGACGACGTTCGCCGCGCCGGGGGGTTGCATGTCATCGTCAGTGAGCCGCACGCGTCGTCGCGAATCGATCGTCAATTGATGGGACGCGGCGCTCGGGCGGGCGACCCCGGGACCGCTTGTTTGTTTGCCAGCGGCGAGGACGAGATTTTGGCCCAGGCATTCGGTCGAGACTTTTCACGACGTTCTGCGGCGTCCGTGACACCTGCGAGTTTGGCTCGAAAGTTGGCCCGAGCCCAACGAATGGTGGCTCGCCAACACCGGATCGAGCGGGCAAGTTCCAACGCAAGCCAGCAACGGCTCGGCGAGGCCCTTCGTTCGCTGGGGATGCCTCCCCACACCACGCCGCTGCCTTCGAACTAACAACGTGACCCGGCGAGCGATGATGAACTCTGACTTTAACGATCGTGCCGTTTGGGTTGATTCGGCCGGTTAACCAAACTGTCCAGGGTCGGAAAAGCCCAACGTTCGTATCGGCAAATGGACAGACCGGGGGACTTGGCTAATTTTGACGGGGTCTCAGGAGGCAAAAACGACGTTTTTGACGGGTTTCCTCTACATTTTGTTCAAGGCTTGCGTACCCTTGGAATGGTGGAGCATGCACATCATCCGAGGATGGCGTCGCGCTCCCAAGGCAACACTCGCACACCGATTTGCAAGTCAAACATGAATTGTCGCTACCCCTTCGACTTCGCCGCTATCACCGCTCACGCCACCAAGCGTTTGGGCGGCGTCGCTATCCCATCACTCGTGTTGATGCTGGCCAGTTCAAGCAACGTCAAAGCGCAAGACGCTTGTTGTTTTGAACCTGAGTATCGGCTGCAATGCGAAACCGTCATGGAACCACAAACGGTCCAACGTTTTCGTTTGTCCTACGAGACCGAGTACGTCGACGAACAAGTCACCAGCTACCGACCCGTGCTAAAGACGCGAACGGAAGAACGCGAGTACAAGGTTGCCAAGCCTGTCGTCGAAACCAGTTTCCGCGAAGAGCGGTTCACCGTTTGGAAGCCTGTTGTCGAAACATCGTATCGGGAAGAATCCGTCCAGCAGACTCGCTACGTAAACGAAACGAGCGAACGGGAAGAGCAGTACGTCACGTATCGCCCGGTCGTTGAGACCTCTTACTATCAACAACAGTACGCGGTACAGCGGCCTGTTACCGAAACGTCGTACGTCGACCAACAATATATGGTCCAGCGTCCCGTCGTTGAAACTCAAATGCAGTCTCAGCAGTACACGTCGCTGCGTCCGGTCACAAGCGTTCAGAACCAAACCTATGACGCCGGTGGCTATGTCGCTCAGCAAGTCGTCACGCCTGGAACGGTTCAGCAAGGTCTGGCGTATGTCCCCAATGCGTACGCAACGCCGGGACCCTTGGGTATCTTCGCTCGCGTCCGTGGTGCCTACGCCGTCGTTCCTCAGGTGACGCCGCCGACCGTGCAAACACAGATGTCGTATCGCCCGAACTACATCACTCAGCAAGTCGCACAAACTTCGTACGTACCGGAAACACAAACCGTCCAAGTGCCGGTTCAAGTTCAACGGATGCAACAGGAGGTCGTCAGCCAACGGGTGCCCGTGCAGACAACGCGAATGCAGACTGACATGGTGACGCAAAACGTTCCCGTCCAAACCACTCGCATGGTCGCGACGACCGAAGTGCGCAAGGTTCCGTTCGTGGTTCAGCGTCCGATCACCGAAACGCTGACCCGAAAAGTGCCGGTCCAGCAACAACGATGGGTGACCGAAGAGCAAGTTCGCAAAGTTCCGGTTCAATCGACACGAATGGTTTACGAAACGCGGAAAGAACCGATCCAGGTTCAATACTACGAGCAAGAAGCCATCGTCCAAACCGTTCGCAAACCCGTTCAAAAACAGGTTTACGTTCCCTACAACGAAACGGTGATGGTGCCACGGCAAATGGTCCAAAAAATGCCGATTTCGTACTACGATCCGTTCAGTCCCGCGATCGTCAGCGGTTACTCGTCGTTCTCGCCATCCACCAGTTCCGTGCCGATGGGATCGGTGCCGTACAGCAGCAGTCGGATCATCACTGATCCGTCGCCCGTTGTGACGCAACCGGCCGATTCGATGGGAAGTTCGGTTCTTGAATCGCCGCAGTCCTACAACGCGGAACCTGAGTCGCGACTGCAGAGCGTCGAGCGAAAGCCTTTGGAGACTCCCAGCCCATCGGAACCTTCGGCCAATGAAAGCAGTCCTTCCGACGCGGACGAACTTCTTCCACCTGCACTGAACGCGCCCAAGACTGACGACGGTGGAACCACCGCGACGGAAGCCGGATGGCGAATCCGCTGGAATCCCATTTATGCTCGGGACGTTTGATAGGCTTTCAGTTTACGCCTAGTTGAGTCATTCGCTCGCAGTGTGGTTAAAGCGGTCTATGAATCAGTCACTTGTTTGATGGCGGGCCTTGGAATCGGGCGAAGACTCATAAGGCTGGCGTCGCTCGTTCTGCCATCGCCGCAACCTAGCAGGTTTCCCCGCTCTGATTGCAATCTCATCATTCGGTTCAGGTCGCAAGCCTTCCCAAGCTCACGAAGCGCTGCCGAATATCTTCGATCCCGCGAAGCCACATGCGCCGTCGGTTACCGGCAAAGCAAAAAATGCGAACGTCCGTGTGACGCCTCCACTCCGTTTTCGCGGCAGTCGCCCTTACTCTTCCAGCCAAGCCTTGTTGCCCAGCTTTTCTGTGGTCACACAGAACATTTTTTGCTCCTAGCGTCGCTTCCCGAGTGCCATCGCGATTCCCCAGGTCGCGGAATTGTAAAGATCACACGAACACGTCGAACATCATCAAGCTTCTATTCTGAAGCTGGATCGCGATACGTGGATCGAAATTTGATGTACGCGACGGTGTGAATCGGAAACGCGACAAGCAGCATCGCGGCCATGTAGCCGAGCAAAAGGCCGTTCGTGCCGTTCCAGTATCCACCCAGCCAGACGGCGATCCCGACCGTTCCGTAGCCGATGGTGCTGGCTGCGAGCAACGGGCTGGACCGACGTGACAACACATAAAAGGCTTGGATGGCAACCGCGTGATTCAAAACACACCCTGTTCCCAGCATCGCAACTTGAGCGACGGACAAGAAACGTGGAACCAA
This sequence comes from Rubripirellula tenax, assembly GCF_007860125.1. Taxonomy (NCBI): domain Bacteria; kingdom Pseudomonadati; phylum Planctomycetota; class Planctomycetia; order Pirellulales; family Pirellulaceae; genus Rubripirellula; species Rubripirellula tenax. The sequence goes on along the minus strand of NZ_SJPW01000002.1, from coordinate 1,158,161 downwards.
GGCGGCCGAAGTCCAAGTCTCGGCGATCGGCAGTATCGCGATCAGCGCAATCAACGATCCCAAGCCGGCGACCAATATGCCGGTGGACGCGATAGCAATTTGTCGCCAAAGCGTTCCCGCCTCTTCTCGCCGCAAGGCACCGTGCATCGCAGCAACAACGGGGTACTTCGTTTGAATCCAGGCCAACGCCAGCATCTGGATTGCGGCGACGATCGTTAGGGTCATGCCCAGCGGCGCTGCTTCGGTTGCCGAGTGAAAGTTGATCACAATCACCGTGAAGAGTCCGGTAGCCATATAAAACACGATGCTGGCGATCGCACTGCGCCACTGAATCGGGACAACATCATGTCGCCAAGAAAAATTGTGAGGTCGCTGCGTCACTGTCAGGAACTTTTTGAAAAATGCCCCGTACCGCCAATGAGTCAAATACGCCATCCACCCAGCCTGGGCGGCTGCCGAGAAAACCAGTACCCAAAGTTTGCATCCCAGTACCAAGCCAGTCCAAACGACAAGACTGCCCGTGACGATCTGGAACAGCCGGTTTCGATACACGTCGTCCCGAAAACCAGCACCTTCCAAAATTGCGATCGAAGGCGACAAGAAGACCGCGATTGCTGACAAAGGGATCACGAACACGAGTGGCAATTGCCAGCCGTAAGCGTCAGTACCCCGAAACGTTACGAATCCGATCCCAAATGCCAGTGCCGCAAACATCATGCTTGCGATCGCAAACCAGCGACGAGAGCCACGGACCAACTCGGCCATCCGTTTAATCGACTCACTCGAACCGTCTGAATCGCTTGCCCGGTCTTCTGAGAAATGTGGCACTTCGTGGCCAGCTTGCCCGATAAGAACGTTTAGCAGCCCAAGTTCGAAAAGAGACTGGATCCCAATGATGCTGATGATGCCCGAGTACATGCCCTGCTCTTGAAGCGTAAAGTTAGCGATGATCAGAGCAATCGTGATCGGCCCCGAAAGCACCTGCCAGACTTTGTTGGCCAATACGAACGCCAACGGACGGTCCAAGTGAAGTCGGTCCGATAACTGTCTCAGCATGTTGGTCTTGGGCAAAGCAAAAAGAGAGGATTTTAAAGCAACGACGTTGGAAACTGGACACTGTGGCAATCTGTTACGATCATAACGGGCGGTTTGCTCGCGACTATCGCCCAAACAATCGACGATAGGCTTCACCCTACTAGGACAGCGGCGTGTCAGCACTCGTCCGTTCGACTTACATCCTCAGCGAAGTAAGATCAACCGTCAATTATTGACGCTTGACAAACTGTTCAGCCAATTCTTTTCGATCGAGTCGATGACATCACTGCAGCCACCTGAACTCGAGCTCGTCAACTGTCCCATCTGTGGTAGTCAGGATTTTCACAAAGTCCTTGATACCGTCGACAACCTTTTTCGAATTCCAGGCGTGTATGTTGTCTGTCGCTGCCGCGATTGCAGCCATCTTTATCTGAATCCACGGCCAACGGCGGCCACGCTTCATCGCTGCTATCCCTCGGAGTACGGACCACACCAAACTCCGGCTCCCCACGAACGCGAACTCGACAGCACGCCCTCGTCTCCCTGGTATCTTCGGCATTTGCCGTTGAAGCGAATTCCCGGTTTGCGAGCCTTCTTCTATTGGCTGATGGACGATCGCGGCCAGCCGCTTCCAAGTTGGCCGGAAAAGTTTGACCAAGGCCCACCTAGAGTTTTAGAACTGGGATGCTCGACCGGAGCCTACCTCGGCAGGCTTGCCGACGCCGGTTGGCAAGGAGTCGGTATCGAACCCAGTTTGGTTGCATCGCAAAAGGCACGTGAAAGCGGGTACGCAGTGCATACCGGTGTGCTTGATGACGTCCAATTGTCGCCTCGGTCGTTCGATGCCATCTGTGCCTGGATGGTGCTGGAACACACCATCGATCCGGTTGACACCTTGCAGTTGTTTGCCCGTCTACTTCGCCCTGGCGGTCAACTCCTACTCAGTGTTCCCAATGCGGGTTGCTGGGAACCGAAAGTGTTTCGGAAGTACTGGTACGTTTGGGAATCGCCTCGACATCTTCATCACTTTGATCCGAAGCGACTGCAGAAGCTACTCCAAGACACCGGATACCCCGATGTCCAAGTAGTGCATCAACGAAACGTACTCAATATCATTGGCAGCATTGGGATTTTTCTGAAGCGTTTTCAATCAACGGCTCGATTGGGTCAACGAATCATGCGTTATCCCGATTCGCCGAGACTTCCTGTCCAGCTCTTACTCGCCCCCATCGCTCAGGCGTTGGCCCTTTTTGGGCAGGCGGGGCGATTGACAATTATCGCCCATACATCATGTGATCAAACGACCGCCGGAGATCTGCCGAAGTGAATGTTTTGTTTCTATCGTCCGGCGCAAAGGTTCCCTCGGCAAGATTCCGCATTCATCCGTACCTACGTCATTTCCGGTCCGAAGGGCATCGTTGCTATTGCGCCGATAGCTTCCCGCAAAAGTATGACTATTTTCCGTGGATGGGTTTTCGTCCAAGTCAGTTGCTCAAACGAAGCATGCGCTGGTGGCACTGGATGCGTGCAAAGTTATCTACTTTTGACTTGGTATTTATCGATCGCGAGATTTTTGACAACGAATCGACTGAGATGGAAGAGCGTTTTCGTGAGGCCTGTGGAAAGATGGTCATCGACATCGACGACGCCGTGTTTCTGCGCTATCCCGAAAAGTTTGACCACCTGATGAAGATGGCTGATCTTGTCGTTTGTGGGAATCGTTTCTTGATGGAAAGGGTTCATCCGCTCAATAGCCAATTGCTTCACATCCCAACCTGCGTCGATATGGAAGACTACCGCCAGCGTCGCCCTAAACCCGTAAGTGACCTGCCTGTGGTGGGATGGATGGGCACTACGGGAAACTTGAAATACTTGGAAGTCCCCGCGAATGCACTGCGAGCGGTCGCGGCAAAAATCCCTTATGAATTGAGAGTTGTTGTTCCGGACATTTCGCCGCTAGCGGAAACCAATCTTGCCGGCGTCAATCTTGTTCACCAGCGTTGGGACCCGGCTGGCGAAGTGCAACAGCTTCAACAAATGGATATTGGGCTGATGCCTCTGTTCGCAAACCAGGAATGGGATATCTATAAGTGTGGATTGAAATTGATACAGTACCTGGCGGTTGGAGTGCCTGCGATTGCTGCGCCCGTCGGAGTTAATTCCGAAATCATGGAAAGTCAACAAAACGGATTGACGGCGGAAACCACCGATGAATGGGAAGCAGCACTCACCAAGCTGCTGTCTAACCAATCGATGAGAAATGAGATGGGTCTGCGCGGGCGACAAACCGTTCAGGCGAAGTACTCGATTGGCGCTAACTACCCGGTCCTGAGAGATCGTCTCATCGAACTGGTTGAAACTCATTGAAATCTTGTGTGATTCAGTCGTTGTTGGGCGACCGCCAACTGAGCGGCAAACCTTGTTCGATTTCGATGTTTTCGAAAGCAGCACTCTTCCGATAGCCCACTTGTTTTGCCCACCGTGCCATTTGTCGAATTCCAACAGCAAGCGGTGTTTCGGTTGACGCACCAAAAACACGATCAGCCTTACTGTGGTCGGACCAAGCAAGGTGGACTTCGTTGCGTGCAGCCAAGAATTGAATTTCTGGTTTCCCACCAAACTCGCTTGCGACTACATCCACTAGCTCACGGACGCTGACCGGTACGCTAGCGCCAATGTTGAACGCCTCTCCCTCGGCTTCTTGAACAAATGGAGCTGACAACATGGGGCGGATGATGTCGGCAACGTAGGTAAAGGCACGCTGTTGCGAACCATCGCCAAAAATGGGCAACGGCAAACCCTGCATCATTCGGTTCATGAAAATCCCCACGACGTTACGGTATCGATCGCCGATATTCTGATATTCTCCGTACACATTGTGAGGACGAAACACTGTCGACTTAAGCCCAAACATGTCCGCCGCTGACTTTAGGTCTAGCTCTACGGCAAGCTTTCCAATGCCATAGGGGTCTTCGGGATGCGGAACGGTTGCCTCTGTCATCGGAACCTGCCCTTTGCCATACACAGCAATCGAGCTAGTGAATACGAAATATTGAACGCCGGCCTTTACCGATTCGTTGATCAAATTCACACTGCCAATCAGATTATTTTGGTAGTTGAATCGACGAATAAAATGACTCAGCCCCTCGGCCGCGTAGGCCGCTAAATGAAACACATAACGAACCGGCCACTTTGAATACAACTCGGCAACATCATTGGCGTTGGAGATGTCACCTTGGACGAAAACCACCCGTTCATGACTTGGAATATTCTCCTTGAACCCACCCGACAAGTCATCAAATGCGATAATCTGAAAGTCTTGGTATCGTTCGTCATCCAGGATAGCCCGGACAAGATGGGATCCGATAAAGCCGGCTGCGCCAGTGACAAGAACTGCAGGTGCGAGATGAGGCATGACGATTGAAGGGTGAATGGAATTGATCGATCAATGAGTTCCGCAGCATGCTAGCGACGGCAAAATAGATAAATACAGCGAAGAACGAACACGCGATGGCGAGCGAGTTGCAAATCTGCAAACTGTCGCTATCAGTCGGCAAATAATCTCATCTTGATGTGACGCCAAACGAAAAGCATCACTCCCATCAATCCTAGCATGGCGATGCAAATCCATAACAGCATGGGGCCGATCATCTGCAAGTTGGTGGCCAACCAACTGTTGTAAACGCGGTCCCAATTCAAGACGGTCAGTGCGGTTCCCGCGCACAGGTAGGGTCCAAATGGAACTTGCGGGTCGCGGGTGATGATGTACTGGATGATGACGATGAAGATGGCGGCAAAAGGAGCGAGGAAGAATGCCGATATCGCTCCCTGCCATCCGATGAACGCGCCGACCATTGCCATTAAAGTCACGTCACCGAACCCCATCGCTTCGACATTCATCGCCGATGACGCGACGATACGAATCGCCCAAACGACGCCGCCGCCGACAGCGAGGCCGACCAGCGATGAAAACAGTCCTAGCCATGAATTCCCGCCCGAGTTCCAAACCGATACGATCGCAATCAGGCCGACGATCCACATCGCTAGCAGAACCTTCCAGAATCCGTAACGCACCAGGCCGGCCAAGAAGTGATTGACGGCGCGCGCGAATCCACGCCGGCGCAACAACGGACCGTGCCAGCGTCGGTCGGCCAGGGCGAAGCACCACACGGTCCAAATTGCGATTCCGACGCGCAGGCCCGTCATTCCCATCCATGGACCCGCTGCGTACCAGGGCGAATCAAAAGTCGTTGGTAGCAGAGATTGAGCATTACCGCCCACCGGCAATGCGGTCGGTAAAAAAATCTCGATCGAAATCGCGCCAAACACCAAGCCGATCAGCGTTCCCGGAATGGTGATAATGTCGGGGATCGTTCGTTCGTCGAAGTCAATGAAGGTTGCGGCCACCATCAGCGTCAACAGGATCGCATGGGCAGAAAAAATCCACATCGCCCAAGGTTCGAAATTGGTGATGGATTGTGGAAACCGTGCTTCGATCGGCAGCAGGCCGCCTGCCTGAGTTTCGAACCAGAAAAGCATCGGAATCGAAATCGCCATCGCGATCTCGATCAACATGGGACGCACCCAGAAACCGCGGCCATGAACGACCGCTTCGCGGCGCAGGCCAAGCCAGCCCACGATCGGGACTCGATCAAGCCATTTTCGCGGCGGTGCTTTTTCGTCGGCCGCCACCCAGGGGGAAATCGGGCGGGCTCCGAAATACGCGAAAGTGTAGATGATATGGTTAGCGAGCGCTCCGGCGATCGCCCCAACGCACATCAAAAAAATTATCCGAAGTTCCATCACGTACCGTTTTCCTGTTTCCTGCCTTGGCCCCCGATCGTTGTCATTGTCTGCCCGCGATTGTGGTCAACGAGAAAGGCTGAAGCCTCATCCTACCATTTCGGTCCGTCTGGAGTCGCGATGATTGACGGATGGGTAGTGCCGCATTAAACTTTGTCAAGGTGAGAAATGCCGTCATTGGCCGTTCTCACTTCCCGCCTGCCCTCGCTTGGGCTACCGACGTTGATCCACCTGGATCACTGTTGGACCGGCGTTGTTACCGACGAATCGTTTCCTTCCGAAGCACCATTTGCGTCCAGGGGAAACTTCGCTGGAACCGGTCGTCACGCGTCCGGTCACGATACAACGCGAAGTTACTCCCGCCACATTCACGCAATCGATCCTTCGGAAGGTGCTAGGCCTTCACGAGACATTGTAAATGCGCGCGACTGCTCAACGCTGCTTGACGTTCCTGGTTTGTTTCGCCGGATCGATCGTATCCGCTGGCGACGACGTTCCCGTTGAATCTGCGACGGAATCGGTCAGCTTCCATCGCGATGTCGAACCGATTTTGAATCGCGCTTGCTATGGTTGCCACCAGGACGCCAAGCCGCTCGGTTCGTACTCGATGACCGACTTTCATGCGCTGACGATCGGCGGCGAAACGGAGCAAGCCGCGGTAGTACCGGGCAAGCCCGAGGACAGCTTTCTGTTGTCCCAGATCACACCCGTGGACGGTCATGCGGAGATGCCAGACGAACCGTTTGAACCCTTGGCGGATGTCGAGATCGAAATGATCCGCCGGTGGATCGCGGAAGGTGCCGTCGACGATTCGCCCATTCAAGCAGGGCCGCGGTTCAGCGCTGATCACCCGCCAACCTACTCCGCCGCCCCGGCTATGCCGTCGATCGATGTTTCGCCCGATGGCACGCGAATCGCGATCGCCGGATTCCACGAAGTTGTGATGATCAACGGCGCTGACGGCAAAGTCTTGTCGCGTCTGGTCGGAATGAGTCCGCGCATCAATACCGTTCGCTTCTCGCCCGACGGTCGACGTTTGGCTGCGGTCGGTGGAACGCCGGCGTCGCGAGGTGAGTTGCAAGTTTGGGATGTCGCATCGAACCAGTTGGTGTTGTCCAAACCGATGACTTTCGATTCGCTTAGCGGCGCATGCTGGTCGCCCGACGGAACGAAGATCGCGTTGGGTGCTTCGGATAACACGGTCCGCGCCGTGGATGCGGAAAGCGGTGTTCAAGTGCTCTTCCAAGGCGCCCACGAAGACTGGGTTCAAGATGCCGGGTTCACCCGCGATGGCAAACACTTGATTTCCGTCGCTCGAGACATGTCGTGCAAGCTAACCGAAGTCGAAACCGAACGCTTTGTCGACAACATCACTTCGATTACCCCCGGCGCTCTCTCGGGTGGGCTTTCCAGCGTGGCTGTTCATCCGGCTCGAGACGAAATCTTGATCGGTGGTGCCGATGGTGTTGCGAAGGTGTATCGGGTCTTCCGTGAAACGGCACGCAAGATTGGCGACGATGCCAACTTAATCCGAACGCTGCCCAAAATGTCCGGACGAATATTTAGCGTCGCGATTAGCGACGACGGTTCACGCTTGGCCGCGGCCGCAACGATTGACGGTCACAGCGAAGTGCGAGTTTGGAAATATGACTTTGATGGCGAAGTCGATGACGATTTGAAAAAGATACTCGGCAAACGGGTCGCCGAACGTAGCGGAGCCGAAAAGAAGCGGGTCGAAGAAAGTCGTGTTCGGGAGATTACGGAATTGGCGAGTGTCGCCATCGACAACGCCGCGGTGTATGCCATCGCTTTCGCGCCCGATCGAAGCCTGGTGGTGGCTGCCAACGATGGGCGGGTGCGCAAGATCGACGCGAATGGTCAGATCGCCTCGACGTTTGCACCGTTCGATATCGCGCCCGAAACGGCCGGCAACGCGGAGGGCTTCGATGCGAAAGTGTGGAACAAACGAGCGAATCAACGATACGACGACGCCGTCACCGAAACGCTGCCGCCGATGAACGACATCGAGTCCATTCAAATTTCACCCGACCAAATCGAGTTTGCGTCGCCTTATGCGTATGCGCAATTGATTGTCACAGCAATCGGAAAAGACGGCCAAACCGCCGACATCACACGTTCTTGTGAAATCGATGTGCCACCGTGGGCAACGCTTGCCACGGATGGGCTGGTGCGTCCCACGCAAAATGGTTCCGGCCGGCTATCCGTTCGCTTCGGAAAACAGGCTCAGTCGATTCGGATCTCGGCAAGCGGTTCCCGTACGGGCGATGTTGATCATGGATCCGTTGACTACATTCGCGATGTGTCACCAGTGCTTAGCCGATTGGGGTGTAACAGCGGCACATGCCATGGAGCTCAAAAGGGCAAGAATGGTTTCCGGCTATCGCTTCGCGGATACGATCCCATTTTCGATTTGCGTGCTTTAACCGATGACTTGTCGGCACGTCGACTCAACGCCGCCGCTCCGCAAGAATCATTGATGCTTCGCAAGCCATTGGGCACCACGCCACACCAGGGCGGCACGCTGATGGAAGCGGGCGATCCGAACCATGCAATCTTGAGTCGCTGGATTGCCGATGGCAGCCTGTTGGATATGGATTCGTCGCGAGTATCGCACGTTGAAATCTTTCCGACCAATCCGATCGTTCAGAGCCTGGCCGCTCGCCAACAAGTTCGCGTCGTTGCGTACTACGGCGACGGGACATCACGTGATGTGACACGGGAAGCCTTCATCGAGAGCGGAAACACCGACGTCGCTGTTTCTAGCAGGACAGGATTGTTGACTGCGGTTCGTCGCGGTGAAGCACCGATCCTGGCGAGGTTCGAAGGTGCGTACGCTGCCACAACACTGACGGTGATGGGAGATCGAAAAGACTATCAGGATCGTCGGCCAGAAACGTGGAGTCAGATCGACGCGTTGGTTGCCGCGAAATGGCATCGTGTGAAAGTCGAGCCCAGCGATCTTTGCGACGATCCTGCGTTCCTTCGCCGCGTGTACCTTGACCTGACCGGATTGCCACCGACGAGTGATCAGTTTCGCAGCTTCGTGGCGGATGATTCGCCGACCCGAATCAAACGTGCGCGAGTGATCGATGAATTGATCGGCAGTGAAGCATACATCGAGTTCTGGACCAACAAGTGGGCGGATCTGCTACAGGTCAATCGAAAGTTTCTTGGCGTCGAAGGCAGCACCAAATTTCGTGAATGGATCCGCGCCAGTGTCGCCGCCAATCAGCCGTATGATCGGTTTGCTGAAGAAGTGCTTACCGCGACCGGTTCCAACAACGACAATGCACCGGCTTCGTATTTCAAGACACTGCGTGTGCCCGAAGACACGATGGAGAACACGACGCATTTGTTTCTGGGGATTCGTTTCAACTGCAATAAATGCCACGACCACCCGTTCGAACGCTGGACCCAGGACCAGTACTATGAAATGGCGTCGTACTTTGCGCGTGTCGGGCTCGAGAAAGATCCGGCATCGGGAGATCGAAAAATTGGTGGCACCGCCGTCGAAGGCGCGACGCCTTTGTTCGAAAAAGTCGTCGACAAGGTCACTGGTGACGTCATGCATCCGCGGACGGGGCAACCGGTCGAGCCGAAGTTTCCCTTCGACGTACCTCACGAAGTCGAACCCAATGCAACACGACGAACAAAGTTGGCTCGTTGGATCACAGACGCCGACAATCCGTACTTTGCTCGTAGCTATGTCAATCGGTTGTGGGGCTACTTGTTTGGTGTGGGACTGATCGAGCCGATCGATGATATTCGGGCGGGCAATCCACCCACCAATCCCGATCTTCTTGATCACTTGTCGACAACGTTCATCGAATCGGGATTCGATGTCGCGCACATGATGCGGACGATTTGCAATAGCCGCACGTACCAATTGGATGTCGCAGTTCACGCGATGAACCAAGACGACAAACTGAACTATTCGCACGCTCTGCCACGGCGGTTGCCGGCGGAAGTGATCTACGATGCGGTTCACTCAATTACCGGTGCCGTTTCTCATATCCCAGGCGTCCCGCCGGGGACTCGCGCAGCGGCGCTAACCGATTCCGGCGTCAAGCTGGAAGACGGTTTCTTGCAGAATTTGGGGCGACCCACGCGAGAAACGGCCTGCGAATGCGAGCGGTCCAGTGACCTTCAATTGGGGCCGGTGATGGCCCTGATCAGTGGGCCGACCATTGGTGCTGCGATCGCGGATCCCAAGAATGATCTCGCGAAGTTGGTCGACAAACACGCCGACGATCACGCCTTGGTCGAAGAATTATTCATTCGTACGCTTGGACGAACGCCCAGCGAAGCCGAGTTCGCAGCGTTTATCGAAACCACAGCGACGATCATGTCCGATCATCAAAAACTTGGCGATCGGTTGGCCGTATCGGAACAAGAGTGGAAAAAGCGTCGCGAGAAGTTGGAAATCGAGCGAGCGGCGAACCTTGCGGCAACGGTCGCGAAAATCGAGCAGCGGAAAATCGAAATGCAACCCGAACACCAGATACTGGAAGAAGCACGCCTTCAGAAGATGAAAGCGGCCGAAGCCATGGTCGCGAAAGCAAAATCAGGCATCGACCAGCGAATCGCGAAATGGTCAAAAGACTCAAGTGGCGAAATCGAGTGGCACCCGATCGCATTGAGCGCAGCGTCCACCACCAATCAATCGGTTCTTGTTCCGTTATCGGACCGATCGATCATCGCGAGTGGGAAAAAGGGAAAAGGCATTTACAAGCTAACCTTCCAAACGAAACTGCCGCGGATTACTGGGTTCCGCATCGAAGCGATCCCCGATCCCAGTTTGCCGTCGAGCGGTCCGGGTTTAGGAGGAAACGGCAATTTTGTATTGACGGAAGTGGTCGTCAAATCGGGATCCATCGATCAACCGGGCAAATTGACGGCGGCGAAAATTGCGAGAGCGACCGCCGACTATTCGCAGTCTGGGTTCAAAATCGACCAAACATTCGATGCTAAGACGAACGATCAAGGCGGGTGGGCTGCGGCCAATGCGTTGGGCATTGTTCACTGGGCGACGTTCCAGTTCGCCGAACCAATCGCGAATGAGGCTGGTACGGTACTGAATTTTGACTTGCACCAATTTCACAATGCGGTCGATCACCGCCTCGGGCGATTTCGAATCAGCCTGACCACGGATGCCGGCAAGATCGGATTGGGCCGACCGGAGTCGTTGGCGGCCATCCTTGACACGCCCGCCGGCCAACGTAGCGACGAATCGAAAAGCCTGCTCGCCGACTACGTTTCGAAAACGGATCCAGAGATCCAAAAAGCAACGGAAGCACTTCAGGTTGCCAGGCAGCCGATTGCTGCCGACGAACAGGTCGTTGCACTGGAGCAGCAGCAGACGCGATTGTCGGTGCCCACACCCGATTCGCCGGCGTTGGTGCAATTGCGTGCAGACGCGGACCAAAGTACCCGGCAACTCGAGAACGTTCGCTTGACTGCCGCCGAGGACTTGACTTGGGCGTTATTGAATAGCCCGGCGTTTTTGTTCAACCACTAAGTCGCTTCACACTTTGTCGCTACACACTTTCCAACCTCGGAGACTCCGCCATGCTGTCCTTCAAAGGCTTTCCCGCCAAAGACCTGTGCGATACGCATCTTACGCCGACGCGTCGGTCGTTTTTGCGTGTCGGCGGCTGCGGAATGCTCGGTCTATCGTTGCCTGAGTTGATGCGGATGCAGGCGGCCTCGGCATCGGAAAACCTTAGCGGCGGCGGTCCCGGGTGGGGCAAAGCCAAGAGTATCATTTTGGTTTACTTGCAAGGCGGTCCCAGCCACTTAGACCTTTGGGATCCGAAAGAGAATGTGCCGGACAATGTCGCCAGTATTTTTAAGCCGATCAGCACCAAGATTCCCGGCGTCAAGTTCACCGAGAATCTGCCGAAACTGTCCCAAATCAACGACCGGTTCACAATGATCCGATCGATGTCTTACACGCCCAACGGGTTGTTCAATCACACCGCCGCGATCTACCAAATGATGACCGGGTACACGACGGACAAAGTCAGCCCGTCGGGTCAATTGGAACCTCCATCGCCGAAGGACTTCCCCAACTTTGGCAGCAACATCGTCAAGATGCGTCCGCTAGAAGAGCCGATGTTACCATTCGTGATGCTGCCACGGCCGCTTCAGGAGTCCAATGTGATCGGTAAGGGAGGCACTGCCGGTTTTCTTGGAAAGTCGTTTGATCCCTACACGCTGTATCCCAGTGGCGATGATCTCGACATGGGGAAGATGGACCGCATCAAGATCGACGACTTGAAACTTCGCCCCGAAGTGTTCAGCGTCCGTCTTCAACGCCGGGCCAAGCTGCGTGACCTGTTGAACGCGCAGATGCCGGACATCAATCGCGCCGTCGAATCGTTCGAGTTGGACGAGTACTACGACAGAGCCCTGTCGTTGATCGTATCGGGGCGAGCCCGTGATGCGTTCGAGTTGGCGGCTGAGTCGGATGCAACCCGCGATGCATACGGACGAAACACGTTCGGCCAAAGTTGCTTGCTGGCCCGACGGTTGG